>CAMTWI010000004.1:0-267420 GCA_947085505.1 uncultured bacterium | reverse complement strand
AATTTTTAAAAACAGCGTCTCCTAAGAACGAGGGGCGCGGCACGTATATATACGTGCCCATTCGGCGTTTAGGGAGACTGCATAACATACGACGCACATGCAGAAAAAGCAGCTCGTGCAGAAGACCTTCGGTGCGTACCGCGCACCACGTGTCGACTTCCCAGATCTGGTAGGGCACCAGAGGGAATCGTTCCAGTGGCTTCTTAAGGAAGGCCTCGGCGAACTCTTCAAGGAGTTCTCGCCGATTCCTGATTATTCAAGTAAGAAATTCGAGCTCCGCTTCGACGGTTTCGAGATCGGCGCTCCTAAGGGTACCGAGGAAGAGGCTCGCGAAAACATGCGCACCTACGAGGCTCCTCTTAAGGCGTCCGTTACGCTCGTTAACAAGACCTTCGGTTCTGAGAAGACACAGGAGATTTTCCTCGCAGATATCCCGATGATGACGCCACACGGCTCATTCATTGTATCCGGTGTCGAGCGCGCAATTGTGCCGCAGCTCGCTCGTTCCTTCGGTGCATTCTTCGTTGCAGAAGAGAACAAGGGACGTCAGTTCTTCGGCGCAAAACTCATCCCTGCACGTGGTGTATGGATTGAGATCGAGTCTGATGCTGACGGTGCAGTCTTCGTGAAGATCGACCGCAAGCGCAAGTTCCCCGTTACAAACCTTCTTTCTATCTTTGGCGCGGGAACCCGCGAGGAGATCTTGAAGAAGTTCAAGGGTGACGAGATTGCAACCGCAGCTGTTATGAAGACGCTTGAGCACGATACTGCTCAGACACTCGAGGATTCGTTCGTCGAAGTGCACCGCCGCATGCGCGACGGCGATTTGGCGACTCCAGACAATGCGAAGTCCTATGTAAACACGCTCTTTGCCCCTGAGCGCTACGACCTTTCTAAGGTTGGACGTCATCGTCTGAACGCTCGCTTCGGTCTCCCAACCGATAAGAAGTCGCTGGACCAGCGTGCCCTCACGCTCGACGATCTCATCCGCATTGTTGGAGAGATCGCGCGCATGAATACTGACGCAAACGCGGTTCCGGACGATATCGATCACCTCGGCTTCCGCCGTGTTCGTTTCGTTGGCGAGCTCCTTCAGGCTCGTATGCGCGTTGGTATGTCTCGCATGAAGCGAAACATTCAGGACCGCATGTCCACGATTGAATCGGAGACCAGCCTTCCTATGGCATTCGTTAACCCACGCCCACTTTCAGCGTCGGTACGCGAGTTCTTCACCGCTAACCAACTCTCCCAGTTCATGGATCAGCAAAACATTCTTGCTGAGCTCGAGAACATGCGTACATTGTCCGCACTTGGTCCTGGCGGACTCACTCGCGAGCGTGCAGGCTTTGAGGTTCGCGACGTGCACCCATCCCATTACGGACGCCTCTGCCCAATCCACACTCCGGAAGGACAGAACATCGGTCTTATCCTTCGTCTCGCACTTCATGCCCGTACCAACGAGTTCGGTGTTATCGAGACTCCGTACGCGAAAGTTACCAAGGGTGTCGTTACAGACACGGTTGAGTACCTAAACGCACTCGAGGAGGAGGAGCACGTCATCGCACATGCCGCTACTCCGGTAGACGACAAGCAGCGCATCATCCCGGAAACGATTGAGGCACGTCGCGGCGGCGAGCCAGCGGTTGTTCGTCGCGATGAGATCGATTACATCGATGCATCGACCTACCAGATGTTCTCAGCAGCTACCGCGATGATTCCGTTCGTTGATCATGACGATGCGAACCGCGCACTCATGGGTTCAAACATGCAGAAGCAGGCAACCCCAGTCCTCATCCCTGAGGCTCCTTTGGTTGCTACGGGTATCGAGGGCCATGCAGCGCGCAACACTGGACGCCTCGTTATTGCCGAAGAGGCAGGAACAGTGTCCTATTGCGACGCACGCAAGATTATCGTTACGCCCGCATCCGGAAAGCCTCACGAGTACAAGCTCCAGGGCTCGACTCAGACCAACCAGAACTCTGCATTCATGCAGCGTCCAATTGTTGCGACCGGCAGCAAGGTGAAGAAGGGTGATGTCCTTGCGGATGCTTCGTCTTCGGATCAGGGTCAGATGGCACTCGGTCAGAACGTCCGTGTTGCGTTCATGAGCTGGAACGGCGCCAACTATGAGGACGCGATTATCGTGTCTGAGCGCCTCGTTGAGGAATCTAAGTTTACTACCGTACACATCGAGGACTTCGAGTGTGCTGTGCGCGACACCAAGCTTGGTGCAGAAGTCACCACCCACGACATTCCAAACGTCGGAGAACTTCGTTTGAAGAACCTCGACGAAGAGGGTGTGGTCCGCATTGGAGCAGAAGTCCGCCCTGGCGACATTCTCGTTGGTAAAGTAACGCCAAAGGGTGAGACCCAGCTTACGCCTGAGGAGCGTCTTCTTCGTTCGATCTTCGGCGACAAGGCCAAGGACGTGAAGGACACCTCACTCCGTATGGAAGGAGGGAAGCGTGGCCGCGTTATCGGCGTAAAGGTGTTCAGTCGCGAGCAGGGAGACCAGCTTGAGTCTGGCATCATCAAGAAGATCGTCGTAACGGTTGCGCAGGTTCGTAACGTATCGGTGGGTGACAAGCTCGCAGGTCGTCACGGAAACAAGGGTGTTATCTCCCGCGTGCTTCCGGTTGAGGACATGCCATACGACAAGGACGGAAACCCTGTCGACATCATCCTCACTCCGCTCGGCGTTCCGTCCCGTATGAACCTCGGACAGATTCTCGAGCTTCACCTCGGACTCGCAGCGAACTCGCTCGGGTACCAGGCGGTTGTGCCACCGTTCGCAGGAGCAACGCACGCAGAGATCCGCGAGGAACTCGTTGCCGCTGGCTACGACGCTTCGGGCAAGATGAAGCTCTACGACGGTAGGAGCGGCGAAGCCTTCGCGCAGCCGATCTCGGTTGGGTACATGTACGTCTTGAAGCTCCATCACATGGTGGAAGACAAGATCCACATGCGCTCCATCGGCCCGTACTCCCTTATCACCCAGCAGCCGCTTGGTGGAAAGGCACAGAACGGAGGTCAGCGCTTCGGCGAGATGGAGGTGTGGGCGCTCCTCGGATACGGCTCTGCCTATACGCTCCGGGAGATGCTCACGATCAAGTCCGACGATATCCAGGGACGCTCTGCGACCTTCGATGCGATCGTGAAGGGCGAGCCGGTATCCCATGCAGGAACTCCCGCATCGTTCTCCGTACTTACTAACCAGATTCGTGGTCTCGCGCTCGACATCGAGCCTCTCGAGAATTACACGCAGTCATCTGACGCCTAATCCCTCTCATATATGGCAATGCACAACATGAATTCCGGAAAGCGTCCGATGATGTCAAAGGGTCGCGATTGGGACGCACTCCGTCTCTCCCTCGCGTCACCTGAGCGAATCCTCTCGTGGAGCCGTGGCGAAATCACGAAGCCTGAGACGATCAATTACCGCACCCAGCGCTCTGAGAAGCACGGGCTCTTCGACGAGAAGATCTTCGGTCCTGAGCGTGACTACGAGTGTTACTGCGGCAAGTACAAGGGTATTCGGTACAAGGGCATCATCTGCGACAAGTGTGGCGTGGAGATCACCCGCTCTATCGTGCGCCGTGAGCGCATGGGCCACATCGAGCTCGTAACGCCAGTTGCGCACATCTGGTTCCTTCGCTCGATGCCGTCCCGTATGGCACTTATCCTCGGTATCCCATCAGCGGAACTCGAGAAGGTTGTCTACTTCGCGGGCTACATCGTGACCAAGGTCGCAGAGGACGTGAAGAAGCGTATGCTCGCGGAACTCGAGAACGAGTACAAGACCAAGCACAAGGCATCAAACACCGACACTGAGCGCGAGGCACTCAAAGAGAAGATGACGGTTGCCAAGAACGAGATTGAATCCGTTGTTGTCGGCAAGGTCTTCGACGAGATCATGTACCACCGATTCTCGGTGCGCTACGGAACACTCTTCGAGGCGAAGATTGGTGCTGAGGCTATCTACGACCTCTTTAGGAACCTTAAGCTCGACGAGCTCAAGGTGAAGCTTGAAGAGCGTTATCCGAAGGCAGCCGCTGCTGAGCGCGAGAAGCTCGCAAAGCGCATCTCACTTGTTACCGCGATGATTGCGGCGAATATCCGCCCTGAGTGGATGTTCCTCACGAAGATCCCGGTTATCCCGCCAGCGCTTCGCCCTATGGTGGCACTTGAGGGTGGCCGTCATGCAACGTCTGACGTTAACGACCTCTACCGTCGCGTGATCAACCGCAACAACCGCCTGAAGAAGCTCATCGACATTCACGCACCGGAGGTGATTCTTAGGAACGAGAAGCGCATTCTCCAGGAGGCTGTCGACGCACTCATGGACAACTCCATCCGCAAGGGAGGAGCTGCCGGAGGCGCAATGACGCCAGCACAGCGTCGTCCGCTTAAGTCACTCGCTGATTACTTGAAGGGCAAGCAGGGTTACTTCCGTCAGAACCTTCTTGGAAAGCGCGTGGACTACTCCGGACGTTCCGTTATTGTGGTCGGTCCTGACCTCGAGCTCGACGAGTGTGGTCTTCCAAAGCATATGGCGCTTGAGCTCTTCCGCCCATTCGTTATCGCAGGACTCCTTGATCGCGAGCTCGCGTTCAACATCCGTGGCGCAGGTCGCCTTATTGAAGACGGTGTCGCAGAAGTCTGGGAGATTCTTGAAGAGGCAATTATGGGCAAGCACGTACTCCTCAACCGCGCACCGACGCTTCACCGCCAGGGTATCCAGGCATTCCGTCCGAAGCTTATTGAGGGCGATGCTATTCAGCTTCACCCGTTGGTGTGTCCAGCGTTCAATGCTGACTTCGACGGCGACCAGATGGCAATCCACGTACCACTTTCTGAGGAAGCACAGTGGGAGGCAGCGAACGTTATGTCCGCAAACAAGAACATCTTGAAGCCGGGTTCTGGCGAAATGATCGTCATGACGCAGAAGCCACTTGATATCGTGCTTGGTACCTACTGGCTCACTAAGAGCATGAAGGGAACTAAGGGCGAGGGAACGTACTTCCAGTCCCCGAATGCGGCTATTCTCGCGCATGAGTATGGCGCTGTTGATCTGCGTGCTCCGATTAATGTGCTTCCGGTAGCAGGAAAGCCGAAGTACTCGGTTATGGGTGACGGTATCTTCGAGACAACCGTTGGACGTCTTCTCTTCAACACCGTCCTTCCTGCGGATTATCCGTATGTGAACGACGCGATTTCGAAGAAGGTTATCACCGGTATCATGTCCAATTGTATCGACCGCTACGGTATCGATTCGATTCCAGGCATCGTGAACAAGGTGAAGCGCTTTGGGTTCGAGTACGCAACGAAGTCTGGTGTTACTTGGTCTCTCGACGACGTGTCTGTGCCTGAGGGCAAGGACCCAATCGTTGCAGAGGCACGTAAGAAGGTTGCAAAGATTGAGGGCGATTATCATGACGGTCTTCTCTCAAGCGAGGAGAAGCGCCGCATGGTTATTGAGGTCTGGCACGCAGCTAAGACTGAGGTGGAGAACCTCGTTGAGGCAGCACTTGATCCAACAGGATCGGTCCATGACATGGTGCGCTCTGGTGCTCGTGGTTCCATCGGAAACCTCACCCAGATGGCCGGTATGAAGGGTCTCATCCAGAACACTGCGGGCGAGACTATTGAAGTGCCAATCGTGTCGTCGATGACGGAGGGACTTAACCCAGTTGAGTACTTCATGTCGACTCACGGTGCACGTAAGGGTCTCACTGACACCGCGCTCGGTACTGCACGCGCTGGATACCTCACTCGTCGTCTGTTCGATGTTGCGCAGGACTCGATCATTACCGAGAAGGACTGTGGCACGAAGCGTGGTATCACCATCAACCGTATCTCAGCGTCTGGTATCAAGATCGACTTCGGTGAAGCAGTTCGCGGACGCACTCTCGCAGCTGAAGTAGCAGGCCTTAAGAAGGGCAAGTACATCAATGCTGAGGATTCTCACTTGATTGCAGGAGATGAGACCGTTGCATCGGTATCCGTTCGCTCCCCTATGTCCTGCGAGACTCGCTACGGCATCTGTGGCGTCTGTTACGGTATGGACCTCTCAAGTCAGCTTCCGGTTGATCTTGGCGAGGCTGTCGGAACCGTGGCTGCGCAAGCTATCGGCGAGCCAGGAACGCAGCTTACAATGCGTACCTTCCACGCGGGAGGAACCGCGTCGGTAGGTGGCGACATCACCTCTGGTCTCCCTCGTATTGAGGAAGTCTTCGAGAAGCGCTCTCCGAAGAACTCAGCAGCCGTATCGAAGTTCGATGGCGTTATTGTTGAGATCCGCGACCAGGGCCGCGACAAGGTACTTGTCGTTACACCTGAGAAGGGTCAGGGCAAGAAGGATGGCTCGAACACCGAGTACATGCTCGCGTATCCTCGCCAGGCACTCGTTAAGGAAGGGGATTCGGTTAAGAAGGGCCAGCTCCTTTCTGACGGATCTGCTGACCTTGATGAGCTCTTCGAGCACGCAGGCCGCGCGATGGTACAGGAGTACATCATCGCGGAGACTTCTAAGATCTACGAGCTTCAGGGAGCTTCCGTTTCTCGCAAGCACCTTGAGGTTATCGTGAAGCGCATGTTCGCGAACGCGAAGATCGTTGAGACCGGAGACTCAGATTACTCAGTTGGCGACGTTGTCGAGCACTGGGAGTTCGAGGAAGAGGTGAAAGCTATGGAAGCAGACGGAAAGATTCCGCCGAAGGGCAAGGAGATGGTTCTTGGTATCAAGACCTCCGCGCTCTCTCGCCGCTCGTTCCTCTCTGCAGCGTCCTTCGAGCAGACCACAAAGATTCTTATCGACGCATCCCTCCGCGGTTCCGTTGATACGCTCCGCGGTCTCAAGGAGAACGTCATCCTTGGTCGCCTTATCCCAGCTGGTACCGGATTCGCCGGCTCGAAGAAGTTCGAGGCAATCGCTGAGATGCAGGCTCGCCGTGCGGTTGAACGTGCTCGTGTAGACGCTGAGCGTCTTGCGCTCGAGGAGCAGGCAACAGCCTAACCCCAAGAGAGTTTAGAGAGAACAAAGCCCGCGGTATGCGGGCTTTGTTCGTATAAAAGAAAACCGCCCAGGAGGACCGGGGCGGTCTCCTGGGCGGCAGTATGATTAGGCAGCGAGTGCCCAGCGTTGCGTTGATTCCTCGTGGCGGAGCCTGATAGCGAGGTTGCATCGCTGTGATGCGTACAGGGCGTATAAGGCAGCGAAGGACGGGACTCGACTTCCGATGTGCAGGAAGACGAGTCGGCGAAGTTCGACATCGCTTTCGCGAGTCATGCTCCAGTTTCCCGTCTCAGCCAGGTCAATCAAACCCGCGCCGAAGTCGATGCGATCATCAAGCTCTTCCGGTGTGAGTCCGATATGTCTCCGCAGGAATCGGATCTCCTTGCCCTTCAAGGGACCCGGCCGCAGCGCCACCAGCTCAGCAATGGTGCTGAGGAGTCTGGGCACTGCTTGTCCAAGGCTCTTTGAGCCTTGCAACGGATAGCCCTCAAGGAGGACATCATGGTCAAGGCCGCAGCTATACCTGCAGCCGTTTCTGTTCGCAATCATGAGTACTCTCCCGAGTTGTGTAAAAGGACAGTGGCCCGAAGGCCATGTTTATACAATAGCACAATATGCAACTAAGTCAATTTATAGAAAAACCGCCCGGAAGGACCGGACGGTCTTCTGGGCGGTAGTAGTGCCGCCTTAGCCAGGCACGACATCAATTTGGAAGCAGATGCCGTGCATGCGGCCGTAGATCCACTGACCCACAACCTTGAACAGACTCGGCGACTTCTCGGGAGTTTTCCCGCGAAGCATCTGCCACAGTTTCCGAACCGGCCAGATCAGGCTGTAGTACAGAGCGAGGATCAGGCCGAAGAAGGTGTAGCCGATGGCCATGGCGACCATGCGCAGTACGAAGCTTGCGCTCCGCACCAGGCCGTTGCGGTGTTCCTTCATCGCGAATGCGACGTAGAGCAGACACCCGCACATCGCCACGAGGACGAGGCCGCCGAGCACGCCGCCAAAGATTATAACGGCCGGTATCTGCATGAGGGTGGCAAAAACGTTGCCCTCATTGATTTCCAGGTAGTACTCGTAGTCGTTGATGGTGATCGACGATATATCGAAGATCATGTACATCAGCCAGCTAAGACCGAGCCCGCAGGCGGCGATCAGGAACGCGGCGAGTCCGGCGAACGCATAGCGACGGGTGAGGGTGCAGAGGTTGATACCCTCCGGTCCTCGTTCCGGCACTATGACTTCGAAGGGCCTGCCGACGAACTCAATGAACGAACCGCACCAGTCGTAGGTGCGAACTAAGGCGGACGATTCTGTAAAGGCCATTACTATTCCCTCCAGGGACGGTGAATGTTAGATAGTGTATAGCATATATAGGCCATAGTGTCAAGTATTGTAAGGAATGCAAAAAGGGCCGCCCGGGGGAGTGGGCGACCCTTGGTGGCTGCTGGCTATGCTGCCAGCAATACTCGGTAATTGTCGGGATTCGAGACATCGATGGTGATGCGGTAGTTCGAATCTCGGTCTTGGGCGATCAGGGCGAGGAGTTCCGTCTCGGAGGTTTCAAGTCCTTGGATTTCCTGGCACACCTCATGCCGAAGGAGTGCTTCAGTCTCAGGCGGAAGTGCCGTGATATCGGCGTTTCCGTCGAGTCCGAGACGTTTCCTGAAGATGGTTGGATTCAGGCCGAGGTAGGTTCGTAGGAAGCGAATATCCTTAGTATTGAGGGGGCCGGAGCGGCTGGCGATCTGCTCTGCGACAAGGTCGTGGAGCGTATTCACCTGGATTGCGGGGTCGACACCCTTTTCAACTCCTTGGAGCATAACGTGTGTGTCACACCCGAGCTCGTTCGTGTAATCGACGTCCATGGAACAGGTCCTTTCAGTGCTAGATCAATGATCTTTCCTATATAGTCTTTACCACAATTTATACATACTGTCCATGTCTCCTACATGATCCTACGATACGCGCTAAAATAAAGAGAAGCATGGATACTGTCGAGCAAATCAAGGCAAAGCTCTCTATCGTGGACGTGGTGTCTCCGTACGTGAAGCTCACGAAGTCAGGTCGTAACCATAAGGGCCTCTCGCCCTTTAACAAGGAGAAAACTCCATCGTTCTATGTGAATCCAGAGCGCGGTACATACTATTGTTTCTCTTCAGGACAAGGCGGGGACCAGTTCGAGTTCATTCAGAAGATGGAGGGTGTGGACTTTAAGGGTGCGCTTAAGATTCTTGCCGAGAAGGCGGGTGTTGAGATTGTGTATAGCGGGAGCGGCGCCTCTAAGCAGGACAAGGACAAGCGGGATCGCCTGTATGAAGCAACGGCGCGTGCTGAAGCGCTCTATACCGCGAATCTTCTTGAAGGAATAAAGCTTGAGGGAAGTGCATATGCCTATGCGCTCTCTCGGGGCCTTTCCGAGGAGAGTATTAAGACCTGGGGACTTGGGTATGCGCCTGATGCCTGGCGCATGGTGCTTGAGAAGTTAACCGAAGGCGGGTTTGCGAATATGGAGCTCGTTCAGGCCGGACTCGTTAAAGAAGCGGACGAGAAGAAGGGAACCTGGTATGACCGGTTCCGGAATAGGCTTATGTTCCCGATACGGGACGCTGCTGGACGCACGGTTGCGTTTACGGGTCGCGCGTTAGACCCAAACGATCAGGCGAAGTACCTGAACTCTCCCGAGACTGATCTCTACAAGAAGTCAGAGATTCTCTTTGGTATGGATAAGGCGAAGGACGCGATACGGCAGCGTGGCTTTGCGCTTTTGGTTGAAGGGCAGATGGATCTTTTGATGCTGCATCAAATTGGCTTTACGAACACGATTGCGCTCTCGGGCACAGCCCTTACTACGCAGCACCTTTCCTTAATAAAGCGCTATGCGGACAACCTCATGCTCGCACTTGATTCGGATAGGGCAGGACTCAATGCTTCTATGAAGAATGCGATTGTTGCGCTTAAAAGCGGTATGCGGGTGAAGGCCGTGAAGTTGCCGAGCGGGAAGGATCCGGCAGATCTCGCGGTCTCTGATTCGAAGGACCTTACAGGCCGCATTAAGGATGCGCAGCCTATCGTTGAGTTTTTCCTCTCGGTATTAACCGAAAGCGAGCGAGACCAGCATCGTTTGGTTATTCTTGTTGAGAAGACGGTTTTGCCGCTCATTGCCGCGATTCAGAGTCCTATGGAGCGGGAGCATTTCGTTGGAGTTGCTGCTCGCTCTCTTGGATCGACCCCTGAAGCGATACGGGAAGGACTTCTGCGGCTTCCACAGGACGTGTCTGCTACGCCAGGTACAGCACGTATGACTATCTCTATTCCGCGACCTTCGGTTGTTGAGCGGGCAAGCGACCGCCACGCCCTTAAAATGCGGGCTGCAGCGGCATCGTACCCTGATACCGCCATTGCGAAACGGCTTGAAAGTGAGTATAATCGCATTATCGGCGTACCGTTCCCGGATGAGCCCCCTCCCGAAGACATGATCTTCGAGGCAGGAATAGCCTTTGGCGAGGCCCCCGGAGAAACAGACGCGGACGATCTCATTCACGCGTTCGAGAAAGCACTTTTAGCGGAGCGGCTCCAGGCTGCAACCGCTCGTCTACGCGTTGCTGAGGCGTCTAAGGACGAAGCAACCATCAAAGAGGCAGGAAAAGAATGCCAGGAACTGGCACGACTCCTCTCCTCATTTTCATAGTTTTCTCATTACCAGTTCGTACATACCCCTATGGCTACAACCAAGAAGCCGGTTAAGAAGGCTGCTAAGAAAGTCGCAAAGAAGGCCGCTCCAAAGAAAGCGGTAAAGAAGGCTGCACCCAAGAAGGCAGTGAAGAAAGCAGCACCGAAGAAAGTAGTGAAGAAAGTAGCTGCAAAGAAGCCAGCGAAGAAGGCACAGCTTAAGAACATTGTTCGTGTTGCTGCAACAGGAGCGAAAGCGAAGGCTGCTGCCCAGAAGGTAGACAAGGCAGACCTCCTCATCAAGAAGGGCAAGGAGCGTGGGTACATCACATACTCAGAGATTCTTAAGGAATTCCCCCATGTTGAGGACGACATCATGTTCCTCGACGAGCTCTACGAGAAGTTCACAACCGCAGGTATCGATATTCTCGAGGGCGGTATGCTCGCAGACGATACTGACCAGTATCTCGCAACGCGAAACATTAAGAGCCGTGACTCGGGTGCGTACGACTCTATCCAGATCTATCTTCGCGAGATCGGCCAGTACCCACTCCTTACGGCTTCAGAAGAGCGCGAGCTCGCACAGCGCATTGAGAAGGGAGACGACGAGGCCAGGAACATTCTTGCCCGCTCCAACCTTCGCCTTGTGGTGTCTATTGCAAAGAAGTATGTAGGACGCTCTCCTGACTTGACCCTCCTCGACCTTATCCAGGAAGGAAACCTCGGTCTCTTCAAGGCGGTAGACAAGTTCGACTGGAGCAAGGGATTCAAGTTCTCGACCTATGCGACCTGGTGGATTCGCCAGGCTATTACGCGTGCACTCGCAGACCAGTCACGTACCATCCGCATTCCGGTGCACATGGTTGAGACTATCGCGAAGTACAAGCAGGTATCTCGCCGCTTGGCTCAGGTTCTTGGCCGCGATCCGCAGCCAGAGGAGGTTGCTATTGAGATGGGTGTTGAGGTTGAGAAGATCTACCAGATTGAGAAGATCAACCAGGATACGCTTTCCCTTGAGAATCCTATCGGGTCTGATGATGACGATCGGTCTACTCTTGGCGACTTCATCGCGGACGACAAGATTCCGTCTCCTATCCAGGAGTCTTCAGAGCGTATTCTTGGGGAGCAGGTTCGGGATATTCTTGAGGACTTGAGTCCAAAGGAGCGCAAGATTCTTGAGATGCGCCATGGACTCCTCGACGGTGTGTACCACACGCTTGAGGAAGTAGGGAAGGAGTTTGGGGTTACGCGTGAGCGTATCCGCCAGATTGAGGCGAAGGCGCTTGAGAAGATTAGGACGCATGAGAAAAGTAGGAGGTTGAAGAGTTACTAGGAGAAAAGCGCCCGAAAGGGCGCTTTTCTAATAAGAAGTAAGCTGTAGGGTTTTTGTAAGCGACGCAACCAGATTTTGGTAATGAGTTATCTCCTCATGTGTTAGGGTCGTGCCTTTTCTATCTTTAAGATATTTCTGTGCAGGTTGGTATGCACCTATTCTATAGTTCCATACCCTCTCACTAATTCCGTCAAAATACTGTTGCTCGTTTATATAGATCTTATTTGATTCAAAAACTAGAGAATCAACAACATTGCTTCCCTGAATTGGGTAATGAGTGGTTATATTTTCAAGTGCTAACGGCTCCATTAGGTGGGCAGATTTTAATGCATTGCCCCGTTCCACATATTTTTCAAACTCCGCCTTCGATTCTGGAAAAGGAATTCTTGGGAAATGAGTCTTTAAAAACTCGCTGTATTCGGTCAAATAAGGAGTGTCGTAGAGATACCCATATACGTATGCAAAAATGTCTTCGGGGTCACTATAGCCCACGATATTTATAAATCGCTCTAAAATCTCCTCGTTAAGATTTGAAACCCGGCTATTGTGGTCGTCATATCTGTACAGTGGAAACACTGTACCGATCTCACTTGTTTTGTTAGATATAAGTGAAGACTCAATAATTTCCTTTGTTACAAAGGCATGACACCAATTCTTACCTGCCTTAACCTGTCTTGGAACCACTAGGCCAATATTCTCTCCATCAAGAAAGTGCTTCATGACCGCAAGACGCTCCCTCTCGATAAAACCTTTATGGTAATAAATATACCTATCATCAAATGGTCTATAAGATATTTTTTTGATATGAGACGTATCAAAATCATGTTTTGTAGGTAGTCCCTTTATTTGTATAGAAGATGGATCCTGAGAATAAGTCTCAATTCTGCTCAGGAGCCTGTTCCGATTTGTGTCGATAACAAACGAATCTTTTCCTGTAACAATTCCGATACTGGAAAGTGCAAAAAGTGCATCGACGCTAAAGCCCTTCATGTAAATTTCTTTACCCTTACCTTCAACTCTCCACACATCGTTCTCAGCATCAATCTCCTCCCACTTCATTGAGTCAACTGTGGCTTTGTCTAAAATATCAAACTTACTTTGACGCTTACCGTAAATATTATTTACAAAAACCCTAGCTAGAGGCTTGCTTGGCGCTGATTTTTTACGCACCCCAATGAGAATCGATACGCCGGTCTTAATGTCGAAAACGTTTTCGTCCCTAGAACCGTCTTCTGCACTCTCATCCTTATTTGAATTACCATGAAGATCAACAATATATATTTGATCGAAGGTATTTCTTAAGTGCCAACGCATGCCACGGAATGTTGGGTTATCGATATACCCATGTGCAGTAATCATTCCTAAAACACCCTCACCATTTTTCTCAATCATGCTCTCAGCAAGACGTATAAACTTTACATAATCGTCATTTAACCACTTGCTATTTCTTTCCTTGAGCTTTTGCTTTCCACCAGGTTCAACTTTATAGACATCATTTTCGGTGTAATGAGGATTCATTGATTTACCAGAGTAGGGCGGGTTACCAATTACCACCATTATTGGGTAATCATTTTTTACTTTAGAGGCGAGTCTGCTTTCCTCCGTGATGCTATCCATAAAACCAAGCAACGTTGGTTGGATTAACTGGATGTGAGGCTTATCAAGAGAGTTGGTCAGATAAACTCCAAGACGTCCATCTGCTTCACCTGCACCTGTTGCACTTAAGCTTAGGCCAAGCTTAAGATGCGCGATTGTATAACTTGCCATCATTAACTCAAACCCATGAAGTCGAGGGAGCAGGTGTTCCTGAACATATGCGCTCCATGCACCTTTCTGATTATGGAAAGACTCATAAACCTGATAAATAACCTCATTAAGGAATGTTCCGGTACCTGTGGCAATATCTAGTACTTGAACTCGATGGTATTCTTGCGTGGTTACCACACCCTTACCCTTCGGGCCAATCATCTTCTCGTCCTTGGTAATTTTCGAGTAGTCTGCGAGGCCAGCAGAAAGGTTAAATTCAGATTTGAGAATAGAATCAACAGCACGAACAATAAACTGGACTACTGGACGCGGTGTGTAGAACACACCCATTTCCATCTTCTTTTTTGGGTCGTACTCATTAAGAAAGTCCTCATAGAAATGAATAACCGGATCTTTCGTATCCTTTTCTTTAAGATAGAAATCCTTCAGTATCTTCTCAAGATCGGCATGGGTAAACACTTCACAAAGTTCATCAACAATAAACCGAAGACGTTCAGGGAAGCTGTTGCCTGCAATATGATCAAAGAATGATCTCAAGAATGGGTTGCTTGCAGGCACTAATTCTCGGGCCTCAATACGTGAGAATGTTTCCGGTGTCTTGTCGTTATAGCGTGCGGCAAATAGACCGTATACAAGAGTTTGTGAGTACATGTCAGCAAACTTCTCATCGTCCAAGTCTGTTACCAAAGAATCCCTCACGACATCACGAATCTTGAGCAGGTCGGAATACTTATCCGAAGAACCAGCAAGCATTTCCTTTACATTGTCTTTAATGCGGCGCGCCTTTCCGCCCATGATTCGCGCAAGGTGAGCGCCGCCTTTAATTGGCTCCCTGTGTGTTGAGGCAAAATCTAAAAGTGTTTTCTGCAGGAGTGGATAATTCTCAGGAAGGTAGGAAAGAGTTCGATCTCCTTTGTTGATTGTGGCAATTGAGACTGGTGCTCCGTAGAGTGACCCGTTTCGATAGAATCTAAATTCTAGATAATCTGTTAGGACAAGGTTCGAATATCCGTAATATCGATTCATCTGGTCGCTCTTCTCAATTTTATCGAGGTTTACACCAATATCTTTGGCCTCGATGTACACCAAAGGGACTTCATTTTTCGAGACTACGAAATCCGGCTTGTTGCCGTTGTCATTAGTTGAGTCGTGATTGATTTGGAGCACTTTCCCATCAACTCCAAATATCGATTTCAATAACATTTCAAAATCGGCTCGATAAATCATCTCTCGAGCATCCGCACGCGCATACTTCTGGGCTATTCCCCGCAGATACTCCTCCATGTATAGAATTAGCCTAGCATATCTGAGCCCTGTAGCTCCATTTCTAACCCAGACTAATGACGACCCCTCTTTGTAAGAAGACCAGTCAGAAAGGTATACTTTCTGACATGGAAGAGCACATTAGCGAGACAATAGAACGTATCCACGAGCGAAACGTACGTGTCGAGGCGGATAAGGCTTGGGAGACTAGCCTGGTTCGTGTGCTTATTATCGCTGCCATAACTTATGTCAGCGCATCGCTATTTCTCTATATGATTGGCGTAAGCGATTGGTATCTCTCAGCTTTTGTGCCTGTTGGTGGCTATGTTCTCTCTACACAGTCTTTGCCAGCAATAAAAAATGGTGGCTCAAGCGCTATTTTGAAGAGCGAGGATAGATGGAAGCTGATGCATACATAGTGCGCGAATCAACCCGCGCCAAGCGCCTCACTCTAACCGTCCACCCAGACGGCCGTGTTGTTGCAACCAAACCAACACGAATCTCTCAGAAGACAGCAGAAGCATTCGTTCTAAAGCACAGAGAATGGATTGAGAGAGCAAAAGAAGCCTTTATAAAGAGAGCCGCTAAGAAGAGAACAAATCCGATAGCGCTCCCACGCCCCCGCAAGAACTCAAGCGCATACAGAGAAGCAAGAAAGGAAGCCAGAATCCTCGTTACAGAACGTCTCAAACACTTCAATGAGCTCTACAACTTCACATACGGCACCATATACATCAGGGACCAGAAGACGCGATGGGGAAGCTGCTCCGCGAAGGGAAATCTGTCTTTCAATTACCGCATCGTCTACCTTCCTAAAGAAATCCAGGACTACATCGTAGTGCATGAGCTCTGTCATACTAAAGAGCACAACCATTCCGAACGATTCTGGGCACAGGTGGCTAGAGAGATACCCGCGCACGCTCTACGCAGAAGGGAGCTCCGTACACGATATTTATAAAAAGTCTGCTCGCGACCTGAGGTCACGAGCAGTTTTGGTGGTTACGTTTTCGGGGGTTTTCCGATGGGTCCCGGTCCAACAGGCCATATGCCCGACTACATCGTCTCGTGGTCACTGAAGCAGTATGCATGCATCTGATCCTCTGCTCTATCACGAGACCTCCTTTCCGTTTCACCTACCGCCCGGCATCAAGCTTCTCTAAGGTGCCATCCTTCGGGACAGGACTAGTATACCCCTTCTGGGGACCCTGTTGCCTGTATCAGGTACACTAGGGGTATGAAGGACAACCAGGCATTCCAGAAGGCCTACGCAATGCTCGACAGCGCCCAGAAGCTGGCCGTAGACACGGTAGAGGGGCCCGTCCTCGTTATCGCTGGCCCCGGCACCGGAAAGACCCACATCCTCACTTTAAGGATCGCGAACATACTCAAGGAGACTCAGGCGAACGCCACCAACATCCTCGTCCTAACTTTCACGGAATCGGCTGCACGGACCGTCCGCCAGCGACTTGCTGCCTTAATAGGCGAAGAGACCGCTCGCGACGTATTTATATCAACCTTCCACGGCTTCGCGAACCACGTACTAGAAGAGTACGCTGACTTCTTCCCTGTATGGGCCGGGAAGCGCCAGGCAGGGGACGTAGAGGCCACACTTTTGTGGCGGGAGGTTCTCGAGAACGAAGAGCTCGTGCATCTACGCACTCCGAAGTCCCCATTCTTTTATTTGAGAGATTTGGCCCGACTCCGCGACGACCTCGCCCGCGAACGCATTACGCTCGATGACTATCGCGCCTTCGCAAAGGAAGAAGAAGAACGACTCCGAAACGACGAATCCAACTACTACACCCGGGACTCTAAGTACGGAAAGAAAGCGGACCTAAAGCCTGATGGACAAAAGAAGATCGATCGCCTCGAGAAGGTATTCGAAGCCGCACGACTCATAGAAGCGTACGACCGCCTGAAGGACGAGCGCGACCTCTACGACTTCACAGACGTGCTCCGTATCGTAACGGACCAGCTCGCAGAGGATGAAGCCCTAAGGACAACCCTTCAGGAGCAGTACCAGTACGTGCTTGCAGACGAGCACCAGGACGCTAACGCGCTCCAGCATGCACTCCTCGACGCACTCGCATATGACGAGCACCCGAACCTGTTTGTTGTAGGGGACGAGAAGCAGGCCATATTCCGTTTCCAGGGGGCTGATGCCACGCACTTCGGCGAGTTCCTTCTGAGCTACCCTCGCACTACCGTGGTTGAGCTTGAGACCAGCTATCGCTCCCTTGGTCCTATCCTCGAAGCCGCACACGGCCTTACGAGCGGCATGTCCGCGAGCAGAGGCGAACACAAAACCCTATCGGCACATCGCAAGAAAGGAGAGGCATCATTGAACCTTCTGGTGTCAGACGACCCACTTGCCGAGCGAGACCAGGTGAGCGGACTTGTTGAGGATGCAATAAAGAGTGGAACTAAGCCTGAAGAGATTGCCGTTATCGCACGCACCAACGCAAACGCAGACCTCTTCGCCGACCACCTGGCAGCCCGCGGCATCCCTACGCTCCGTGCCGGCGACGTCTCTTTGTCTTCGCGTCCTATTATCCGCTCCTTGCAGGCACTCATGCGCGCGGTAGCGGACCCGCTCGATGCGTCAGCACTCAGGGAGTGCTTGCTTGCGCCTTGGTGGGAGGCAACCATAAAGGATCGAGCACTCTTCCTGCGCGAGACCCGGGACTTCCACCTGCATGAGAATCTCAAGGAGCGTTTTCCAGACATTCACGCAACCATTACGTCGCTCCAGGAGATGGGCCAGCGCCTGGCGCCCCTTGAGCTCATATCAAAGATTCTTCAACTCTCCGGAGCCCGCAGCTTCCTCCTTTCCCATAGCGAGCACCTGGACGACGTACTTCTTATCCGTCGTCTCATCATGCACATTGAGGACCTCGTTCGACGCGACACGAACGTCTCGTTCGCACACGTCATTGAGGAACTTCGGAAAGCCCAAGAACATGACCTCGAGAGCGTGAAGGCGAGCGTACTGCAGAAGGAAGGATTCGTAACCGTTATTACGGCACATAAAGCGAAGGGTATGGAGTTTGAACGGGTGTTCCTCGTGTCTGCAACGAGTCGCGAGTGGGAGGGTAGCGGAAGATCAGCAACCATCCCGTCTCCTATAAGTCAGCAGAAGCAGACAGAGGACGCCGTCCGGCTCTTCTACGTCGCGCTCACACGTGCCAAGGACGCACTCACCATTTCATACGCGGCACAGTCCGGAGCTGGGAAGGACCAGGCACCGTCCACGCTTTTGCCGGACGGACTCTCGCTCGTTACTCCCGAAGCGGATCTCCTGCCACCCATGCATTCAACCGTCGTGGCTTCAGAACTAATTCGCGACCTAACGAAGGCCTATCTTATTCAGGACGGACTCTCGCCGTCTGCACTGAATGAATACCTCGAATCGCCAGCGTCGTTCTTTGCAAAGCGCGTACTCCGGCTCAAAGAGCCTGAGATGCCTGCTCTAACGGTGGGAACGGCAGTACATGCGGGCATCGCGGCATTCCTTGAGAAGAATGACGAAGGGAGTGCCTTTGCCGCACTTGAAGCAAATATGCGCCGCAGTCTTCTCCAGAGGAACGCCGCCTTTGATAGACTCTGGGAGCATGCACGTCTGAGTCTCTCTGCATACATCGTGTACCGAAGCGAAGGTGGCACTCTGCTGGCGCCGGTGTCTATAGAGAAGACCTATGAGACAACAAGAACCATAGACGGCTATATCATAAAGCTAAAGGGCCAGATCGACGCCTTGTTTGAGACCGCATCTGGCATCTGCATCGCAGACTTCAAGACCACGAGCGAGGTGAAGGCGATGGACGAGAAGTATGTGCGCCAGCTCGCGTTTTATGACCTCCTGGTGCGCGAGAACGGTCAGAACCCAACAAGCGCTGCCATTGTGCAGGTAGGTCCTGACGGCGTGAAGGACCACGAGGTCCCCGTTACAGACGAATCCCGAACCGAGATTGTAACCGTGCTGGACGAGGTACTTGCTGAACTTCTCTCCGGTACATGGCGAGAGGGAATCGCCAGCGAGTACGACGACCTTCTCAAACTCTTTATATAAGAAAAGACCCGCACGAAGCGGGCCTTTTCAACATGGATTGATTCTTACGCTGCCTCACGCATGTCGTCCGCGTTCTCGCGTGTCATCGAGTCAGCTTCGATGCTGTTCTCAGCAGTACCAATTGGATTTCCAAGCGAATCACGAGCGATGATAACAGGCTGATCGAAATTTACGACGTTGCTCTCTTCAGAAGGTGTTTCTTTCTTAATCTCGCGACGCTCGAATGGATTCTTCATAGATATATGGTCTAGTTGTATAAGGCTATCTTTACACGGACGATTCAGTTGTCAAACAGCTATTGTGTCTTCGCCAATGCCTCAGTAATAACACGCTTCATATCCTCATACGAGAGCGCACCCTGGATGCCGATAGGTTCCTGGCCGTCAACGAGTACAACCGTGTACGGTGCACCTTCAGCACCTGCGAGCATAGCGTTGGTGCTGTCGTCGTAGACCTTCTTGGTGAACCGGCCATTCTTTAGGCACGTATCAAACTCTGCCTGTGGAAGCCCAAGCTGTGTTGCAACGGATGCATATCCCTCAACTGGGAACTGTGTCTCGCCCGGTGCCGCACTCTGGAGTGCGTCAATGAAGCGCCAGAAGGCGTCTGAGTCTCCAAGGAATCCAGCACACTCAGCGGCCTCCGCGTGAGACGCGGCAGCTGCATGCTGATCAAGGAGCGGGAAGTGACGATATACCCATGCCACCTCGCTACCAGCAGCATACTCGCTCATAACCTGCTGCATGGTTGCCTGGAACTGCTTACTAAACTTGGAGTCGATATCTGCGTACTCCACAATTTTCACCTTGGCCTGCGGATTCCCGATGATGCGATCATCCGGACTTACAGGACGGACCATCTTTGGGTCTCCGGCACCAAGTGCGGGTACCTCTTCGGTACGGATAGCGAAGAGTGCTAGAGAAATGATAAGTCCCGCAAGGATAATTGCGCCCGGGAGGAAGTAATCGCGGCGTAGTTTCTGGGTGTCCATAAAAAAATCATAGCATGCAGGAAAAGGGTAAAGAATTGCCGCCCTGCACACGGATGTGCAGGGCGGCGGGTCAGGCAACCAGCAAGGCTGAGGTTTCCAGCGGAATAGGCTGATCGGTGTATCTGACGATGACGATCGGAACTGCCGGTTTGGCCCACTCCGTTATGGTTGCATTGATTCGATCGAGCAGTTGCTGCTGGTTTTCCGGATCGAGCAGCGCGTCATGCGATTCTCGATACAAGGTGCAGACGATCGAATCTGAGCGCGTGCTTTCCGAGAGGTCCCGGGCACGCGTCTCGATACCAAAGGTCCTTGTCATGACTTGGCCAAGCTGCGTAAGAACGGCAGGTGACCATTTTTGGAAACAGGCGATGCGTGCTTGCATGGAAAGCCTTCCAGGAAGTGAACAATTGATACTACTGCTATGAAAATAGCACAGAAACCCTAAAAGGCAACTACAATCCGAGCGTATGAGTGAACCCAGTTGGTCCAGGTGCTACCTGCCATTTCGAGGTATCGAGCTTGATATCCCGCACATCCTTCAAGTCCTTGTACTTCAGCGCGCCTTTTTCAAGCGCCCAGTCATAAAGGTCACGTGTAATCTTTACATCTTGGATGCAGTATTCACGGACCTTCTCGTAGAGGCCTTCGTTCCACCAACGCACAGACTCAAGACCATTCCCACTTTTGCCAACCTTTAGTGTTGCCTCAGCAAGAGACTGAAGACGCAACCTTCTTCCAAGTACCTTCTGCACCTCAACCATGAGGTCTATGGAGCGGATCTTGGTGAGGTCTCCGGGGTAATACTTGTTGAGAAGCGGAATATCAAACGAATCAGAGTTGTACCCAATTAATGTGTCTGCCTTTTCGATAATGGGCCAGAGCTTCGGAAGCTCGCTCTGGTCATACGAAGAGTACTCGCCAGTTTCCGAGTCATGAATCGCTACGACCGCTAAATCAAGACGGGTAACGTCCTGCCGTGCCAAGGAAGGCAAGATGTTAGATGTTTCAATATCAAACGTTATCTCTCGCATACTACGCACCGTCAGACCGAACCTTATAGATATGCGCTGGAATGAGATCGGTACCAATTTCAATCTCTTCGCTTGAAGCAAGTGTCTTTAGCTTCGCTTTCTTTAACCGAGCCTCGTCTTCGCCGATTGCTACGAAGTAGGGAACACCGCGACGTACTGCTTCCTTCACCTGGTCCCCAAGACCCTTCCCGGATACGTTTACGAGCACGTTCAACCCATGCTCCCTAAACATGGAAGCAACTGCCTGTGCGTCAGCGATATTCGCCTCAGACGGCGTGCCAATGAAGATATCAGCTGGAGGAGGAAGTGCGGGTAGGAGATTATGTGTTCCCAGGAAGTCGGTAAGTGTCTCAATACCAATAGCAAAACCAATTGCTGGAATGGTCTCGTCTCCGAACATCGATACCAATCCGTCATACCTACCGCCACCAAGAAGCGCTCTCGGATTCTCTGGATTCGTATCAAAGACCTCGAACACCAGTCCGGTGTAATACAGGAAGCCGCGAACAACCGTTGGGTCAAACACTACGTTATCCATGCCACGCGCCTTAAGGCTCTCAATAAGCGCCATGAACTGTCGGTACACCGCGTCAATGCTCTCGTCGCTTCGGGCTTCGATAAGCTCAAGCGGATCAGTGCCGTTCCTGCGGAATGCTCCCCGAGAAGACTCAAACTCCTCAATAGGCATCTTGTCCTTGCGGTCGATGAGCGCAAGGTAGCTCGCTGCATCCTCAGCATTTAAAGAAAGCGCACTTGCTGCTGCATTCATGAGTGCGCGAGAATTCATCCGGATGCGAAAGTCCTTGTTGGTTGCACCAAACGCACGCAGTATCTCGTACGCCATAACAACGGCTTCGCCTTCAGCCTTAGCGTCGTCGATACCAACGATATCAACGTCTGCCTGATAGAACTCGCGGGAGCGACCCTTTTGCGGACGCTCGTAGCGGAATCGGTTCCCAATGGAGAACCAGCGAAGAGGGAACACGAGTTCGCGACGACGTCCCGCAACCATACGCGCGAGGGTAGGCGTCATCTCCGGGCGCAGCGTTACGCGGCGGTCTCCGCGATCAACGAAGGTATAGGTCTGCTGGTTTACGATCTCTTCAGAGGTCTTGCTCTCGTAGAGCTCTGCACGCTCAAGCACCGAAGCCTGATACTCCTCAAAGCCTGACTTTCGAAGTGTCGTACGAATGGTATTGAATATCGCCTGAGCCTTAGACCAGTCTTCAGGATAATAGTCATGGACGCCCTTGTAGGGCTCTGTGGAGAGTGGTTGTTTGTCGCTCATGCGTTCATTCTAGCAAATGAAAAGCCCTGCCGACACGGATGCCGGCAGGGTCTTTGTTCAAGCTCAGGGTTGCGCCCACGCAATGGGTTTGAGCTCTTGTCCCTCGCCTGAGCGTACGAAGGACACTCGATGGAGAAGACGTTGGTAAAGGAACGTCTTCTGAACCGCTACAGGCTTCGAAAGGGAGATTTGCCAGACCTCCTGAAACCTAAGCGGCCATGAAGCTACACGAAACATCGATTCACTCCTTGTTGCGTCTGTATGAACTATACCAGAAAACGCCCTATTTGCAATCTATACGCCCGTCTTGCTGTGGAGAGCGGCAATCTCAGACATTATGAGATCACGCATACCAGTAGGATCTTCAACGCCGTACATAACGAAATCTTTCGACTCGGTGCCGGCGGTCTGGACGCGAACTGAGCCGTACCCTAAGAGATCAGCGAAAATACCATTCACTTCGGTTGTAACGTCCTGCACTCGAGAAAGAAGGAAGCTTGAAACCTCGCGATTAAAAAATCCATGCTGCCTGATGCGCACGATACGCGTCGTGGTGATGACCCAGTGGTTGAGGTAGTACTGGGTAAACGTATTGAATGCACCTATCCACAAGAACACCCACCACAATCCGAGGAAGAGACGGAACCATGGGTTCTCAGGCGTAAACTGCCCAAAGAGCGCAGCAGATTCCGGACTCGCACTCGCGAGCTTAATAAGTAATCCCGGAATGAACGTCGGTAGCCAGGCGAGAAGAAGAAACGGAATGAAGGAGACGATGAGCACGAACCAGTGCTTTCGTACCGTTCGCTTTACACGCTCTCCTGCATCTAGTGGAAACTCTTCCATATCAGCCAGTGAAGCCGCTAACGGCATAGAGTGACAAAAATCCAGACACTACCACATGCGTGATAAGTGCCGGGATTGCAATCGAGGACCGGTGTCCATACCGGAGCCAGTGGTACGTCGTGATGAGGGTATAGAGCGCCCATAGAATGAAAAGGAGCGCAAAGACAACAGAGACAACTTGGTCTACATTCACGGTCTGGAGAAATGCCGGAGGAGCAAACGGAACGAGCGGATCTGATTGCATTACGAATAGTATCCCACGCACACCCGGGGCCTGCTATACACGTCATTGCGTATCGTAGCCTCTTTGGCACCATGCTTCATAAGCATTTGTCTAGCCTCTTCGATGTTGTCGATATCACACTCCATCCACAACTCGCCCCCGTCCTCGAGCCTTTGAGGTGTCTCAACAGCAATTCGGCGGATAAGATCGAGTCCATCGTTTCCGGCGTAGAGTGCAACCTTAGGTTCAAAGTCTGTAACGCTTGCATCGAGTGCGCGCGTCTCTGGCACATACGGCGGGTTCGTCGCAATAACATCGAAGTATTGGTCTTTTGGGAAAGCGTCGAATAAATCGCCGATATGAACGGTAGCTCGGGATACGTCCAGATCGTTCTCTTCGATGTTTTTTCTGATCTGATCGCAATGCGCAGACACAAGCTCACTGAAGCGGACCCGAGCAGCCGGGAAGCGTGCGAGTACCGAGAGTCCTATAGCCCCAGACCCCGCACATAGATCAAGAAACGTAAACGGCTTGTCTTCAAACTTTTCCTTTAGACGAGCGTGCAAGTCCTCAGTCCAGCTCTCGGTCTCCGGACGCGGAATGAGCGGATGCGAATCGAGAGAAATGCGTAACCCGAGGAAGGGGATCCACCCGATAACATATGCCAAAGGTTCTCCGGCTGCGAGCCGGGCTAGGTCCTCTGAGAGATCTGCCTCAGGGTTGTCGTTGTATTTGTCCCGCAAAAGCAGGGTTTTTTCCTGCGTGGATACCGGCACCTCAGGAGCTATTGACATATTAAGGTATGTGGTATATTGTTAATCCTATGGAAACGACAACTAAGAAGATAGCTCCACAGGTAGTGCGCGAGCGTCTCTGTAAGGATGTTAACGCGATTCTGTCGATCTGTATTCAGCACTTCGACGATGCGCACCGACTTGAACAGGAAGACTGTTTTGATGTCGATGCGGTTATTGCTGGTCGTTCTGTAATTAACGAGAGCATCTATGCTCGCCGTGTGACCCCTGCAGTCTATGCGCGCTCTGCGGAACGCAATGCAACGACACCCTCAACGCTTACGGTTCCACAGAAGGGATACTTCATCCCGAACCTAACGGCCTCCCGCTTTACGTTCGCGTAACGCCAGTCTTTGTAGAAACGCCGCTCTCTGAGCGGCGTTTCTCGTATGGTATGCTCGCCCGTATGAAAGCACTCTGGAATATCATCTTCTCTCTGTTCTTCCTCGGGTTAGTTGCACTTAGTTATATCTATCTCTCAGGTCGTGGCCTTCTTACCACCTCTATTCCATGGACAGACCTGATTCTGCTCTCGCTTGCAACGTTCCGTCTCGTGCGTCTCTTTACGTATGACCACATAACCGAGTTCCTGCGCGATGCGGTCTCTTCCGCACGTGAGGGAACCTTCCTTGGGACCATTAAGGATTTGCTTGGATGCCCATGGTGCACGGGTGTTTGGTTCGCATTCCTCGCATATGTCGGATACAGTGCGAGTCCTCAGGTCATCATGCCGCTCGTGCTCATACTTGCCATTGCGGCCCTCGCATCATTCTTCCAGGTGTTTTCAAACTTGGTTGGCTGGAACGCGGAGGACAAGAAGATAGACGTGACACACAAGAAAGACTAAACAATAAAAGCCCCTCATAAAGAGGGGCTTTTATTGTGAGGTCAGCTACTAGTAGCCGCCCTGGTAGCCTCCGCGATCGCCACCGCCGAAACCGCCTCCGCGATTTCCGCCACGGTCACCGCCACGGTTGCCGCCGCCGAACCCACCCTCGCGAGGAGGACGGTCGCCCTGTGGGCGCGCCATGGAAACGGAGAGCATACGCCCGTCCATCTCCTTGCCGTCCCAACGGTCGATAGCAGCCTGGCCTTCGGCCTCGGATGCCATCTCGACGAAGCCGAATCCGCGGGAGCGGCCGGTCATACGATCGCTGATAATGCTTGCGGATGTAACCGAACCTGCTTCCTCGAAAGCAGTGCGGAGCTCATCCTCGGTCGTGCGGTATGGAATACCGCCGACATATAGTTTGCATGTTGCCATGTGGCTTGTGGATACCTGGATAACCTCGCTGATGCCGAACGCTAGGAGCAATTTGGAGTTTCGGCGAGTTATTCGCAGTATGCGACAAATAGCTCTGAAACGCAATGAATCTATGGCCAGAAAGGGGATAAGGGATGTAGGATATTTGAAAAAGATAGTAAATGTGTTATGATGCAAACAGACACCTCTTTAGCGAGAGGTTCACATCGTTCTTCTTTTGCACTGGAGCAATCATAATGACATCACAATCCGCACGCGCGGGAATAGCCCAACGGGCCCGCAGAGAGCGGATCAGTTACCCTTTGAGCTATGGTTCCAAGGACTTACAACGGCAAATCAAGATCCTTTGTGATTATTGGCCTGAAATCAATCCTGAACCCGCACTAAACGTAGCGAAGAGTATCGACTCTAATCCGGAAGATCCGGATTGGCTCGAAGCACCGTTCTGCATCGTTAATCCCGATTTCTTCGGGACCCATGCCAAGGCCGTGGAAACAACGCTCGATGCCCTTATTACGGCTCGTGCAGAACTCCGTACCTCGGTCGAAGACCGGTTGAGGAGCATTCACGTACGTGGAAGGGAACTTGAATCCTGTCTGCGACTCTCAGCACGAACGGCTGAATTCCATGAACGCCTTCGCATTGAACAGCCAGGCGATCTCTGGATCGTGTACGGCCAATTTGGCTGGCACCATCGTGGAAGATCGCCCGCTGAAGTACGGCGAGAGTATCTCGCCAGCGAGTACGGCTTCGGGTTGCTTGAAGCGTCTTGCATGCTGCTTACGCACCGGAGACGGTTTGTGAACAGTAGGTCGCTTCAGATCGAGTGTGTCGGTGATGAATTCCGTCCAAGTTTTTCGGACAAGTTCACTGACGTGCCGTTTATGCAGGTTGTTGCAAAAGGGAAATGGTCCGTCGACTTGTCTGTTGACGTGTGCATAGAGACCGTGTCGGCGGCCCATGCTGGTTCCGTGACGGGAATTCTCCCCAAGATCTAAGAGTCCAGGCCGTCCGCGTTCGCGTGGACGGCCTTTTCTTTATCCCTTCTTCGCCTGCAGCTCCCGTATCGAACGATTTCGGTGCACCAACTCATCGTTTCTAATCAGCTCGAAAAGCTCATATTCGTTGCGCGGATTGCGTCCGTAGAATGTAAGAAACTCTGAATACACTGGCGTGTCTCTAAGGCGCTCTCCATCTTCAACTAGGAACTGCTGGTACTGATGGTATGCATGATTCTCGAAGATGTAATTAAGTTCGAGCGCAGAACGGCGAGAGAGCATGTAGAGAATGTAGATGGTCCAGAAGTAGAAGAACGCAAATAGGATTGGGATAAGGAAATGGCGGAAGAAGCCGTCACACTTAAGGCGTTTGCAGATCTGCGCCAATACAACGACATGCAGGGTCTCGTTGTCCTGTGCCTCTCTGGAAAAGGTGCTGGTCTTCGTAAGTTCAATAGCGCGCTTCTCGTTTGAGTAAAGCCCCGTAAGGAGGGTATATGTTGCAACCTCCCAGGACTGGTAGGGGATGCGGGCGATAACCTCAATGGCCTTGAACTTTGAATAGGAAGGCTTCTTTCCGTATACGAGCGTTCCTGAACCAACGAGAAGATAGCCGAGGAGCCGCGCAACAATACCTGGCTTGTAGTTGTCATAGGTGCGCGCATACTCCGCGCGTAACGCTGGATCGTTCAATTCCTTAACCAAGGCTTCGTGCGCCTTGAACTGTTCTTCGTTCATGCACGTAATTTACCATGCACGACGCTACATGTGTCGTTAGAGAGTTTGATGCGTGTACACAACAAGATGCTTGGGTGCGCATAGACGAATGCTAAGCAAGCTAGGCACAGATTTGGCAGCTCAAGATCAAGTGATACAGTAGAACAAGTACAGCAACTTTCGGAGGAGACAATGCAAAGGATACGAAACCGGCTTTTGGCCGGCGCACCATTCTGGCTGTTTCTCTGCTCTCTTCCGGTGCTCGTGTTCTTTTGCTGGAACCTTGCAGCCTACGGAAGAGACTTTGTGGTATGGCTCGCCCCAGAGCTATCCATCTCGAGCAGAACGCGCAACTACGCGCTCGAGCTTCACGCCAGAGGGGTTCATGACATAGCCCTACGCTCGTTTGTTATCACGCCGCTGCGAGAAGAATTCCTCTATCGCGTGGTACCGTTCGGGTTACTGTGGGGTGTATGGGGGATTTTCTGGAAAACAACCCCACCGCTTGCTGCCGCGCTCGTGCTGGTAGTGCTCACGTCCTTCGTGTTCGGATTTGTTCACGGAGGTATAGGAAACGTGTTTATCCAGGGACTCATTGGCGTCGTTATTGCCTTTGTGTTTCTGCTCTGGGGTTCGTACGGTAGGACGCCACTCAAGGGTATCTGCGCCATACTGATCCTGCACGGTTCCTACAATCTGTTTGTAGCGATGTGGATTCAGCATCACCTGTAGACGTGAAGGAGGGTCCGCCAGCGTGGTGGGCCCTCTTTATGTCCAGGGAACGAAAAATGGAGCGCTTTTGGCTTATACCTGCTTCAGCATGTCGCGTTCAATGTCTGCGAACGTGCCGTTCACCTTCTTGCCAGGGTTAAAGATATTCTCAGGATCAAAAATGCGTTTCGTCTCCTCAAAGAGCGAAACCATCTCATCTCCGAACATCTGCGGGAGGTATGGGGTGCGTATGATGCCGTCGTTATGCTCGCCTGTTGTGGAGCCGCCGTATTTAATAACAAGGTCGTACACCCTCGGAGAAAGCTCAAGAATAATGTCGCGCACCTTCGGGTCCGAAAGATCCATGAGCGGGATGATATGGAAGTTCCCGTTGCCGATGTGTCCCGCGATGGTATAGAGAAGATCGTACTCAGCCAAAAGCGCATTCAGTTCTGGCATAAACTCAGGGTATGAGTCGGGCGGTACTACGAAGTCGTCAATGAAGGGAGCTGCGTAGAGACCTTTCGCGTTTTTTCGAAGGAGTGCAAAACTTTCACGGCGTACCTTCCAGTATTTTGCAGCTGCCTTCTCGTCCCTGGCAATGCGCATTGGCAGATTCAGAGGCTCAAGCGTTGCTTTTGCAGCACCTGCTTTAAACAAGGCTTCCTGGTGCGTGTCTTCCGAGAACTCAGCCATAAGGACGAGCTTGGGCACACCACCCTTCATAACCAGACCCAGTTCGGGGATAAAGGAGAGTCCAAGCTTTGTGGCTTCAATAAGGCCCATCTGCGAGAGCATTTGCGGCAGGAACTTCATAGCCAGCTCAAACGTGTGGTCGTCATACGACTCAAATGATTCGGGATTGAAGGGAAGTACTTTTCGTACGACGTCGGGCAAAAGCGTGATGTCGTCGAGGAAGATGATAAGCATTGAGCGATATCCTTGCTCACGCACCAAGGAGAGCTTCATTTTCGTGGTAAGTGCGAGGGTGCCCTGAGCGCCACAAATAAGTTTTGCAAGATTGAACGTGCCAGCTTCCTTGTCTTCAATCTCCCAAAGCGCGTAGCCCGCGGAATTCTTTGACACCTTCGGACGAGCATTCTCGATGGCGTCCGCATTTTTAGCGAGTAGAGCTCGTATGTCGCGGTATATGCGACCTTCGAGAGTCTCGAGTGCACACAAGCGCTCGAGTTCTTCTTTCGACTTCGCATTAAACGTCACTTTCGATCCATCCGAGAGTACGATGTCTACTTCTTCTACGTACTTGCGTGTCTTGCCGTACTCGAGTGTCCGCTCGCCCCCTGAATCGTTGTTCACAATACCGCCCATTGCGGCCAGTTCTCTCGAAGCTGGGTAGGAGGGAAGTATTTGGCGGTTTGAGGCTAGGGTTGCCTTCTCAAAGTCGCGATAGTAGACGCCAGGCTCGGTAACCGCAAAGCCGCTCCCAACTTCAAGCACTCGGTTCATATGCTTCGTGAACACTGCAACAACGGAATCCGTGAGCGGACCGCCCGACATACAGGTACCAGCAGCGCGGGCCGTAACTGAGGCATTGATACCGTCCTTACGAGCACCAAGTACGGTACGCACAAGCGCCGAGACATCATCCGAATTCTTCGGATAAGTCACGATCTCGGGGGTCTTCGTGAAGATACTCGTGTCACGCGCAAACAACGCACGTGTCTTCGCGTCGTCGAGTACCTCACCTTTCATCGAAGCGCGCAAGCGCTCCAGTAGTCGCGTGTCAGTCATTATGAGAAGTATAGCGCGCCACCCATCATTCCTGTGTTGATTTCCTGAATCATAAGTAGGACGCCAGTGGTGAATGCCGAAATTATTCGAGATACGCAGAACGGGCCCGACAATAGTCGGGCCCGTGGATTACTCACTGATGTTGTTATACCCCCGGCTGTATGTCCATCCGCTTGTAAGGACTGTCATGAGTCCGACAAATGAATATGCTGCGATGCATATGAACAGGAACGGTGCGAACAGACCCGGTAGAATACCAATCCGATGCGCGAGCAATGCGCCACAAAACAGCGACAGGGATATGAAGGGTTCCCAGACCGCTCGTTCCTTCCACAGCCACGCGTAGCGGATAAGGAGGAACACGTAGGTACTGGCGGCGAGCCAAAGCACCCCGGCCTCCTTTCCGTTGCTGAAAAGAAAGACGGTTGTGATGAGGAACAGCACCTCCTTCCATGTAGAGGCTTCCTCGCGAATGCCTGAGGCGAGGAGAGCGACACCGACCATAGATAATAGGAAAAGCGGTGCCATGTGTGGACGCTCGAAAGAAGTTCCGAGCGCTATCCATGCAATGCACGCTGCGCTAATGCACGGAAGGATGGCAGCCAACCAGAAAGCCTCATCCTCGTGGATGTTTCGGGCAGTGAAGTGTCGCTTGCCGCCCGTACTGAAGGTGGTGTATCTCCCATTACTTGAAGTGCCGGTAATCGGAAGGTCTCCAGGTCCTGCGACCCAGACTGTCCTAGAACTGCCGTCTTTTGATTTCCTTATGCGTGCATGCATGACGCACCCTTTCATTGCAAAGAAGGTCTGAGAGCACTATGGACCCGTCTTTCATAGAAGGCAACCTACGGATGATGCCCAACAACCTTAAAGTTGAAATGCAGGTTAAAGAGGTAATTTCCTATACCAACGACACATGCAACCAAGACGCGTGCCACGAGATAATGCATGGCGAGTGTGGTCACAAGAATCGCTACGGCGCCCGTAACAGCAAATGCACCACCGACAGCAATCAGAATGAAGTACACATAGCCGTGGTGAATTCTCCGCGCGGTCCCCTTGAATACGTACCTTCGTGAGATGAAGTAGTTAATGGAGACAGCAAGCATGAAGGCGAGTGCCGTGGATACCAAGTAGGGAACCAACAAAAACTCCGTCATGATCCAGAGGAGTACGAGGTCAAACGCGAACGTCGATCCGCCAACTGTTGCGTACCTAAGAAAGCGCTTGTATGAGGGGCTCATGTCCCCATCATAGCCCGGAAAACGGTCAGTGGTATACTGACTCTATTATGGAAGATTTGGTATCTGCGCTTTCAATCAAGGACCTCAAAAAGGTATACGCAAAAGATACAAAGCAGCCCGGAACCGAAGCACTGAAAGGAGTTTCGCTCGAGATTAAGAAAGGAGAATTCTTTGGACTCCTTGGCCCGAATGGCGCGGGCAAGACAAGTCTTATTGGTATAACCGCGGGTCTCGTGGTGAAGACCTCAGGCACTGTTGAGGTCATGGGTTCTGCTATTGATAGTGACCCGGTGAATGCGAAGAAGCATATCGGACTTGTGCCGCAGGAGGTGAACTTCGATATATTCGAAACGCCGTTCAACATCGTTCTCAACCAAGCGGGATACTACGGTATTCCACGCAGTGCAGCCCTTCCACGAGCGGAAGAGGTGCTTAAAGAGCTGGGTCTTTGGGACAAGAAAGATACGCAATCGCAAAAGCTTTCAGGTGGTATGAAGCGCCGGCTTCTCATTGCACGCGCACTCATCCACGAGCCGAAGATCCTCCTTCTTGACGAGCCAACGGCGGGAGTGGACGTGGAGCTCCGTCGTGGGATGTGGGAATACCTGCGGAAACTGAACGAAGCGGGCACGACCATCGTCCTCACCACCCACTACCTTGAGGAGGCAGAGCAACTCTGTAGTCGCATCGCAATTGTGAACAAGGGCCAGATTATCGAACAGGGAAGTGTAAAGGAGCTGGTCTCGAAACTGAGTTACGTAACGCTTGTTCTCGATACTGTTGAACCGGTTACACCAGCGCAATTAGCGCTCATGCGGGACCTTTCAATAAAGAGTATCGACGAGACCACGCTTGAGTTGTCGCTCAAGCCTGGCGACGTTGTGAATGATGCTGTCCGTCTTATGACCAAGATCGGGATACAGATCTCAAATATCCGGAACTCGGGAAGCAGACTCGAGGAAGTGTTTGTGAATTTGATCGAGAAAAATGCCTAATACCATGACTACGTCACCCATTCTCGTCGGCTACTACACCATGCTCCGCAAGGACATAGTGCGTATTCTGCGCATTTGGTCTCAGACTCTGCTCCCACCAGTTGTAACAACAACTCTGTACTACCTCATCTTCGGTGCGTTCATTGGTAGTCAGGTACAGCCTATTGGTGGCTTCTCGTACATGCAGTTTATTGTGCCGGGATTGGTGATGATGACGGTTATAACCAGTTCGTACATGAATACCGTCTCCACCTTCTATTTCGCGAAATGGGTGCATACACTCGACGAGATCCTTGTCTCGCCGATGCCATCCTGGGTTGTTATTGCAGGATTTATTTCAGGAGGCGTTGCGCGCGCCATGATGGTTGCGATTCTTGTTCTTATCGTCTCCTTATTCTTCACAAAGCTTACGATTGTCTCGCTTGGCATCGTATTCGCTGCCGCTTTCCTTACGGCAATTCTCTTTGCGCTTGCCGGGCTTCTTAACGGCATGTTCGCAAAATCCTTCGATGCGATCTCCATCATCCCAACGTTCGTTCTTACTCCTCTTACATACCTTGGCGGTGTCTTCTACTCCATAGACCAGCTTCCTGAATTCTTCCGCATTATCTCGCTTGCGAACCCAATCCTCTACATGGTTAATGCCTTCCGATACGGATTCCTTGGTATCTCAGATGTTCCGGTTGGACTCTCGTTTGCGGTTATGGGCGGTTTTATTGTTGTGTTGCTTGGAACTGTGTTGTGGCTCTTTCATAGGGGATCGGGGTTGAAGAACTAAAGAATGAAAATTTACGTTGCAGGAAAGGCCATAGAACGAGCTCGTGCAGTCATGGACGCGCTTACAGCGCAGGGCCACACGATAACCTACGACTGGATTGCTACTTTGAGTGCAGGTCCAACAAAGGAAATAGCTATAAAGGAAGCAGAGGCAGTGCGGGACTCAGACCTCCTAGTTTACCTATGGGAAGGTGACCAGGAAAGTGCACGATATGAAGCGGGGATGGCGATGGGTCTGGAAAAGCCAGTCGTAGTATCTGGAAACTCAGAGGCTTTCTTTTTTAAGCTCCCAAACGTTTATTGCGTTGAATCTGACGAGCTAATTGTTGCTAAGGTTGGAGAACTTCTTTAACCGTATCTGATTTTTATAAAGAGCCGGGGCCGCTCCCAGTTTTACTGAGCGCGGCCCCGGCATCAATCCTTTAGTTTCCGTATCATACAGGCGCTTCTGGCTTAGCGTCTGGTAAGGAATCTTTCCCGTATGCCGTGCATCATTTCCGTAGAGATGCCCGGCGTAAATACTCTGAGAAAGAACGATGAGGCCTTAGCAGGGGAGCGCGTGCGCTTTCCGTGCGGTTCCTCAATAAACCTATTTTATGAAAGAGAGCGTGAACCCGTCGTGAACAGGTTCATGAAGCACTAGGAGAAATCAACCGACACTTCGTTGGTGGTGTTGTTCTTTCCGTTGGTAAGTGGATCGGGTAGATCTTTAGCGCCTACAGCCGGAAGGATGACTCGGATTTCTGTGCCTTTGCCAGGTGTGCTGCGTATTGTTATGGCGCCCTTATGCAATCTGACGATCTCGTTCACAATAGCGAGGCCAAGTCCTGAGGTGCCGGTGCCGATACCGCGCGCGCGGGATGTGTCACCGCGATAGAACGGTTCGAAGATATGGAAGAGATCTTTCTGATCAATACCTATGCCGGTATCCTTTACGGAAAGCATGATTTTGTCGCCTGGCTCCGGAGCAACTGTAACGGTTACTGAGCCATCCCTGTCTTTTGGAGTGTAGTTTACGGCATTCTTAACAAGGTTTGTTACCACTTGCTCGAGCGCTACGCCGTTGCCACAAACGAAACAATCCTCGTCCATCTTTGCAATGAGTTCTACGCCCCGAGAATCAGCGAGTGCTTGATGTCGCTCAAGAATGGTGTGGGTGAGTGCGCAGAGATTGGTAGGCTCAAACACCATACGGCGAGGACGGGTAAGGGTATCGAACGAAAGCAGGTTGTTGATGGTCTCTGAGATCCGGTCGAGCTCAACGATAGTGTCATCAAACGTATCCTTAATGCTCGCCGGGAGTTTTGGATCGAACAGCGCAACTTCCGTGTTCGTCTTTATGATGGCGAGGGGCGTGCGTATCTCGTGGGCTATGTTTCCGATGAACTTCTTTTGGAACTGGAGACTGTTGCGTGTAGGCCAGAGTGCAAAGCGGGCAATGAGGAGTCCAAATAGAACATTGAGAACAATGAGGATAATCGCTGCATAGAGATGCGTCTCACTACTTATGATCTCTAGTGTTTGTGCAAGGCCTTGCGAGGAGGCGTCGGAATCAAGGAATACTCCATTTACGACTCTGTCGCTAACCGCAGATAGCGTGCGTTCTTGTGCGTATCCAATGCCCCAGGCAAGAATCAAGAGGGAAATGAGCGCGAGAATCACCTGCAAACCCACAACATTTGTCGCGGTCTTATAAAACAGGTTATACCGATACTTATCGGTTAAGTCGGTAACCCACGCCACGTACGGTTTCGAAGAGGGGTGCGTCTGCATAAGTATCAAGCTTCTTGCGAAGGTTCTTCATATGTACATCAAGAACGTTTGAGAAGCCAGGGAAGTCAAAGCTCCAGACGTGGTCAAGGATACTCTCTCGCGTCAGGGCCTCGTCTGGGTGCCGCATGAAGTACTCAAGTAAAGAATACTCCTTAAGGGTGAGTTGGATAGGTTTTCCAGCTTTGGTAACGGTGCGCGCACCGGTATCAAGCTCGATATCGCGCACGGTCATCTTTGTCAGCATGGTTTGCTCTGGACGGCGGAGCACCGCGTTGATGCGTGCAACGAGTTCTTCAAAGGAGAAAGGCTTCGCGAGATAGTCGTCTGCGCCCGTGTTAAGGAGTTCAACCTTATACTCCGTCTCGTCGCGAGCCGTGAGAATAATGATTGGTGTGGTGACGCCCTCCTTACGCGCTTCACGAGTGATGGTAGCGCCGTCGATCCCCGGGAGCATGAGATCGAGCAGGATAAGGTCGTATTCGTCGCGATAGAGGAGGATGCGTGTGCGTGCCTTCTCGCTCTCGGCGATCCAGTCAACGGCGAATCCCTTGCTCTCGAGGCCGCGCTTAAGTCCCTCAGCAAGTTTCGCTTCGTCTTCAACGATGAGTATGCGCATGAATAGAAGTTCTAATGGCTAAATATCTGTAGGGAAACTGTATCTATTAGACCATGAAGCCTTCATGAACGAATGCGGAGTGTGCTTCCTAGGTATTAAAAAGGGGAAGGCAACATGCCTCCCCCCCGGCGTCATGAATACATGCACCTAATCAGGGACTTCGGGTCCGCACACTGATCGGTCCGTACTGGCAGCCCTGACTCACGGCACTATAGCGTTAAAACACCCGCTATTCCACGGCTTTATATAAGGCTCTAAAAAGATGTGTCTTGAATGCTTCGAGTTATGTTTTCTGCTGGTTTATGCACACTGAGAATTGGGTGAAGACGAGTACAATACAGAGGTCAACACAGCCGAATGCAGTCGAGGAAACGCGAGAGCCAAGCGCTACGGCGCCCTCTACGCGCCACGAAGTGGAGCGAAATCCCTGCCAGCGAGGAAGCCAAGGCTGACTTATAAACGTGCCGCGTAACCTACGGGATTACCTTATGAAGCAGGTCAAAAAGAGGAATGGAAGCATTGTCGACTTTGAGGAAGCAAAGATAACCGATGCACTGAGGAAAGCTTTTGCGAGTGTTGAGGTTGGTGTAACTGAGGAGATACTCGAGAACGTTACCAATGGCGTACTCGAGGACCTCTCGAACAAGTTCGGGGAGGAGCAGATTCCTTCGGTAGAGAACGTGCAGGACCTTGTTGAGCTCGCTCTTATGGAAGCGGGCTATCTTTCTGTTGCCAAGCATTACATCGTGTACCGCTACGAGCACACGAAGATCCGCGAAGAGAAGAAACAAGAGGTTCTTGAGAAGATCGAAGAAGAGGGGCTTCTTATAACGACCGCCTCCGGAAAGCAGGAGCGCTTCAACGAGGTGAAGCTTCGCCAGACCTTGCAGCACCTCGCAGACCAGGAGCATGTCGGCAGCTTCGACATCGATCACATCCTCTCGCAACTCAAGTACGAGCTCTACGAGGGCATGACGACGGCTGAGGTTGGAAAGGCACTCATCATGGTGGTGCGTTCTATGATCGAACGTGATCCTGCCTACTCACGTCTCGCATCCCGTCTCCTTTTGAACCGCCTCTACGCGGAAGTGTTTGGTGCTGAGTTCGATGCCAAGAATCCACTCGATGCGCATGAGCGCGTGTTCGCTCAAAACATGCAGCGCCTGGTTGCTGAAGGAAACCTCGACGAGCGCATGGCCGAGTTCGATCTAAAGAAACTCGCACGTGCCATGAAGGTTGAGAATGACACCTTGTTCGAGTACATGGGTCTCGAGATCATGATCAGCCGATACTGCATGGAGGACCCGAAAGCTCGAAAGACTCTCGAGACCCCGCAGATGCTCTGGATGCGTATTGCTATGGGTCTTGCGATTGCGGAAAAGCCAGAGGCGAGAGAGGCAGCCGCACTTGAGTTCTACGAGGTGCTTTCGAACTTCTACTACACCCCAGGCGGTCGCACACTCTTCCAGTCTGGCTTTAAGAAGGCACAGATGTCGAACTGCTTCCTCAACTCTGTTCCGGATTCCCTCGACGGTATCTTCAAGTCCATCTCGGATAATGCTCAGTACCTTAAGTGGTCTGGCGGCACGGGTACTGACTGGACAAAGGTTCGCGCAACCGGCTCGTTTATTAAGGGCACTGGTGTAGGTTCTCAGGGTATCGTTCCGTTCCTAAAGGTAGCCAACGACGTAAACATCGCAATTAACCGCTCCGGCAAGCGCCGTGGTGCGGGCTGTGTGTACCTTGAGACCTGGCACCTCGACATCGAGGACTTCCTCGAGCTTCGTAAGAACACGGGAGACGAGCGACGTCGTACGCACGACATCAATACGGCGAACTGGATTCCGGATCTCTTTATGAAGCGTGTGCGCGACAATGGGGAATGGACCCTGTTCTCGCCAAGTGACGTGCCTGACCTTCATGACCTCTATGGAGCAGCGTTTGAGACCGCATACATCGAGTACGAGGCGAAGGCGGATCGCGGCGAGATTGAACTCTTCAAGCGCATTCCAGCTACTGATCTCTGGAAGAAGATGATCGGTATGTTGTTCGAGACCGGACACCCATGGATCACCTGGAAGGATCCGTCCAACGTTAGGTCTCCACAGGATCATGCGGGTGTGGTGCACAACTCAAACCTCTGCACCGAGATCACACTCAATACGAGCGACGACGAGACTGCCGTCTGTACGCTTGGTTCACTCAACTTCGCGAAGTTCGTGACGCCTGACGAACAGGGCAATCTTCGTTTCGATCATGAGATGGTTGCGCGCGTAACTCGCACCGCAATCCGCATGCTCGACAATGTTATCGATCTCAACTTCTACCCAACGATTGACGCAGAGAACGGCAACACCCGTCATCGTCCGGTTGGACTTGGTGTTCGCGGTTACCATGATGCCCTCTACATGCTTGGCATTCAGTTCGATTCGCCCGAAGCACTCAACTTCGCAGACGAGAGTATGGAGGTTGTTGCGTACTACGCGATCCTTGGCTCTTCCGAGCTCGCGAAGGAGCGTGGCACCTACTCCTCATACAAGGGAAGTAAGTGGGATCGCAATCTCTTCCCGCAGGACACCATCGACCTTCTTGCTAAAGAACGCGGCGAAGAGATCAAGGTGAAGCGTGACGGAAAACTTGATTGGACGCCGGTTCGCGAGCACGTGAAGGCACATGGTATGAGGAATTCGAACACGATGGCTATCGCACCAACCGCCTCAACCGCAAACCTCGTTGGCTGCATCCCATGTGTTGAACCGATCTACAAGAACATCTACGTGAAGAGCAACAAAGAGGGAGAGTTCGTTGTGGTGAACAAGTATCTCGTTGAGGACTTGAAGAAGGCAGGACTTTGGAGTGCTGGCATGTTGAACCGCATCAAGTATGCGGACGGCAGTATTCAGAACATCGACGAGATTCCACGCGTCCTTAAGGAGAAGTACAAGGAAGTGTTTGAGATTGACGGCAAGTGGCTTGTTGAGGCAGCCGCCCGTCGCGGCAAGTGGATCGATCAGTCGCAGTCCTTGAATATCTTCTACAACGGCACCTCAGGCAAGGAGCTCTCCGATATCTATTTCATGGCGTGGGAGATGGGTCTTAAGACCACCTACTACCTCCGTACGCTTGGCGCGTCCCAGGTTGAGAAGGCAACGGTTTCAACTGCAGAGTACGGCTCAACCCATAACCGTGCAGCAGGAGGTTCCGTTGTTGCGACAAGTGTTGTTATTGAAGAAGTCGTTGAAGCGGCTCCTGAGCTTGCTATCCCGAGCGGATTCTCAGCGAGCGAGTGGCAAGCCAAGATGGCACGAGTTGCCGCCGGAGAAGAGGCAGGTGTGTGTGAATCCTGTGAAAGTTAGTCCTAGCAAACGCTGACTTATTATTGTTCTTTAAAAATCCCGAACTATGCCCATCAACAAAGGTGCTGCTCCCGTTAACATTAACAACCGAAAGATCATCAACGGCGGCGATGCCGACGTGATGCAGCTCTATCCGATGAAGCATATGTTCGCGTGGGACGCGTACATGGCAGGGAACAGTAATCACTGGCTTCCAACCGAGATCTCCATGCAGCGCGACATTGAGCAGTGGAAGAGCCCAACGGCGCTAACACCAGATGAGCGCAAGGCGTTCGAGACCGTGCTTGGCTTCTTCACTACCGCTGACTCTATCGCTGCCAACAACGTCGTGCTCGCGCTCTACAAGCACATAACGAGCCCTGAGTGCCGCATGTACCTGCTTCGCCAAGGATACGAAGAAGCAATTCACACGCATGCGTACCAGTACATCGTGGAGTCCCTTGGTATGGATGAGTCCCGAATCTTCAACATGTACCGGGAGGTAGAGAGTATCTACAACAAGGACAACATGGTACTCCGCTTGAACGAGGGAATCTTCGCAGACGACTTCAAGACCGGTACGCTCGAGAACGATCAGCTCTTCCTGGAGAACCTCTGCGTCTTCTCGCTTATCATGGAAGGTATCTTCTTCTACTCCTCGTTTGCGGTTATGTTCGGGTTCCAGCGCCAGAACAAGCTCACAGGATCTGCCGAGCAGATTCAGTACATCATGCGTGACGAGTCTCAGCACCTGAACTTCGGTGTGAACATGATTAACACCATAAAGGAGGAGCAGCCGGAGGTGTGGACCCCTGAGTTCCAGCAGCGCATCATTGATCTCGTGAAGCGTGCCGTTGTGCTTGAGTACACGTTTGCAACTGAGGTATTCCCGAAGGGTATCTTCGGCATGAATGCAGCCGGGTTCAAGCAGTACATCGAGCACATCGCGGACCGACGTCTTGCTACCGTTGGTCTTCCTGCGCAGTACAACATGGAGAATCCTTTCCCGTGGATGAGTGAGGCGGTTGATCTCAACAAAGAGAAGAACTTCTTTGAGACTCGCGTGACGGAGTACAAGACAGGAGGGCAGTTGAGTTGGTAATTCCCAGTAATAAAAGAAGAAAGCCGTCTTTGTGACGGCTTTCTTCTTCTATTTCTTTCCCCAACGCCATCCCGGCTTCTCGCCCCACTTAATGCAGATCCTATAGAGGGTATAGGAGAGGAGAGCAATAACCGCGAGGAACTCGAGGACCCCGAATACAATGTCTCGAGTCTCAACTTCTGCCTCAGCAGCAGCCCCAATCCAGCCGGAGAAGAGGAGGAAGGTAAGGGTGAACAAAAGGGCATACAGGACCGTAATAGCCCATCCCTGCCAGGAAATAGGGAACCATCCCCAGCCATATTCTTTGGCTCTAAACCATAGCTTCCGCACCTTTCTTTTATGCTCGCTCATGGGCTTATAATACTGTACCTAGGCCGTATTTTCAAGGGTTGACTGTCGAAAATGAAGGGTAGCGAAACATGAAGAAATGACTTTCCAAGCCTTGACAGCAGTTGTCAAGTCTGCTATTATGGGCTAGTTAGCCGTCCGCAAGGGCGGTTTTCATTTATGCCAGTTATTGCAGTAGTAGCCCTTATGGGCTTTCTGTTTCTACCAGGTAGTGCAGGGGCGCCGGCATATGCGGAGACGATTTCCGCGCCGACCGTCGTTGCAGGAGCTCCGGAAGAGCCTTCCAAACGTCTGGCTACCTCTATCGAGGTAGCCGCCGACACCTACCAGGTTAGTATGACCGCTTACAATGCTGTTCCCGGACAGACGGATGATAACCCATTCGTCACCGCGAGCGGCATGACCTCGATTCCTGAGGTTGTGGCAGCGCGATCCCGCGATATGGCGGCTGAACTCCCGTTCGGTACCGTTATACGCATTGAGCGCACAGCGAAGGACACTCCTTCGTGCCGTTTCTCTGAAGTCGAGCACCAGATCGGATACCGCATTATTGCAGACACTATGCATTGGCGCTGGACCCACAAGATCGACGTGCTCCTCGATCAGAACGATACGGTGCCTGTGAATGGTCGCCATGTGAACCCAGCGATTGCGCTCGGACACTGTACGGGCGTTACAGTAACGGTTGTGGGAAAGGTGAATATGAAAAACCCCCCAACAACCCAGGCTGAACTCGCGGCAATGTTCGCAGAGCCTGCGCTCGCAGTTCGCTAAGCATACTTGAATCTCTCCTGAAAGGCAGCGCTCGTAAGAGCGCGGCCTTTCATTCGTTTGGTATAGTGACTTACAGTATATGAACATCACACCAACTTCCTTTTTCGCAGGCACACTCATTGCAACCTTCGTTTTTGCTGGCATCGCTCCTTTAGAGGCGCATGCGGCAAGTGCTCGCTCATCCTCTAAGCTCGAGGTATCCGGATGGATACCGTACTGGCGTACCGAAGCGGGAACTAAGGACGCTATGAAGAACCTGAGCAAGATGACGGAAATCAATCCGTTCGCGTATAGCGTACGTACAGACGGAAGCCTGGTTGATACGGCAAAGATTGATAAACAGGATTGGCAAAGCCTTATTGCGGCTGCTAAAAATAAGCGCGTGAAGGTGATCCCTACTGTTATGTGGAGTGACACGGACAATATTCATAAGGTCCTCTCAAACCCAGTGACCCGTGCTTCACATGTGAAAGCCATTGCAGACCTCGTTGAGGAAAAGAATTTCGACGGTATTGATATTGATTATGAGGGCAAGAAGGCGGAGACGAGAATCCACTTCTCCGCGTTCCTTTCAGAGCTTAACGATGCACTCGGAAAGAAACAGCTCCACTGCACCATAGAGGCACGTATGCCACTCTCTGCACGCTATACAGGCGCTCCGCCGCCTGGTATTGAGTACGCAAACGACTTGAAGGAAGTGAACCGCTCCTGCGACAGGGTGCGCATTATGACGTATGACCAGCAGACAGCAGACGTAGAGTTGAACAGAGTAGCGCGAAACGCGAAAGAGATTTACGCGCCAGTAGCAGATGTGAAGTGGGTGGAGAAGGTGGTTGAGTATATGGGCGAGGATATTGATACAAAGAAAATGGTTCTGGGTATCGCCACTTATGGCTATATCTACCAGATTATGCCGCACACAGATGGTAGCGGGTACAATTACATAAAGACTGAAGCGTTCAATCCTGGATACGGCAGGCAGATTGCTAAAGAGTACAAAATAAAACCAGAGCGTAACCGTGCAGGAGAGCTCTCGCTCACGTATGTCCCCAAGGATCAGGTTGCTGCACTTCCAAACCAGGCAGCACTAGCGAAGCTTGCGCCGCGTGGTACCTCGTCCGCTAGCCTAGCGTCCGCAGGAGCACTCGAGCTTGCACGCATGCAGGGACGACAGGCACCCGTTCAGTACCTCACGTGGAGTGACTCAGTTGCCATAAAGCAGAAGGTAGACCTTGCAAAGCGGCTTAAGCTTGCGGGTGTCGCTATCTTCAAGATAGACGGAGGCTCGGATCCAAAGATGTGGAAGGTGCTTAAATAATAGAAAGGCCCGTCAGAGACGGGCCTTTTCTTCATACATCCGTTTAATCAAAGAGCACGCCGAGGTATGTATCAATAACTCGTTGGTCGAGGTCATAGAAATAGTCGCCATCCTCATGCAGGCGCTCCGCGAGCTTCCTTCCAACGAAACGCCAGTGCCAGGGCTCGTATTGGTAATATGTGTTGCCTTTGGGATAGGAGAGTATAAAGCCGTATTCATGCGCATGCTTGGTGAGCCACGCATACTCATCTGTCTTATCAAATCCAACAAACATGCCGCCAACGGTTGCTGTCGTGAAATCAACCGCGGTACCGAGCTGATGCTCCGAGTAACCTTGCTCAGCAGAGAACACGTTTGCTCCCGTTCCAAACCGTATACGGTATCCAGACTTGAGAGCCGCTTGCGTTGCGAAGGAGCGGTACGCGGACACAACCTGGAGAATCATCCCATCTTTCTTTGCGTCCTCAAGCAGATTCTTTAAGAATGGGGCGACCTCCGCGTGTATTTCGTAGGTACGTTCCTTTTGAAAGGTGAATTCGGTTGCAATACTCGAAAGTTTCGCAGGTGCATAGTTCTCGTTCAGAAAGTAGACTTTGGAATACTTTGCGAGGAGTTCCGGATCAGTTGCGACGATCTTCTCAAGGTCGTCAACTGTATTCGAGAGTCTCTGTACTGTTCGCTTCTCATCCTCGTGTGCCTCTTGAAGAAGACGAAGCTCCCCAGCAAGCGTTATCTTTTCTTCAGTCTTAATTGCGAGATCTTCCATGAGCGCAGCCGCACGTGCCTCGGCATCTTGCTTGGTTGCTGTTAGAGCCTCCTGGGCTCTTCCAAGCTCGCTGGCAAGGTAATAGTAGCCATAGGCGCCCGTACCAGTAATGAGTGTGGCGAGAAGGGAAAGGACCCCTATGAGTGCGGTCTTTGGCATCCCGCGCATTGTCCCATACCCGTTAGGTTCGCGCGATGGAGCGTAGTATCTCCTCAATGTCAGCGAGCCCTGCTGGCTTTGTGAGGTGGTGATCGAATCCGGCCTTTGTGGCCTTGCGGATATCAGACTCTTGACCGTATCCGGTGAGCGCAATTAGGGTGGCGGAGAAGTTTGAGTCGCTTCGAAGCCTTCGTGCGACCTCGTACCCGTCCATATCGGGAAGTCCGATGTCGAGGAGCACTACCTCAGGACAAAATGTTGGTGCTCGCTCGATGGCTTCTTTGCTCGCATACACTGCTTCTGTTACGTTCCCGCGAAGTGCAAGAAGCTTCGCGAGTGCATCTGCGGCAGCACGGTTGTCATCCACGATGAGAATACGGAGTCCGTCATTCGACTGCATATCGGCTCTAGTGTTGTTGGTCGCTGCTTCAGGCAGGGATTCTGTGAGGGGAAGCCGCACCACAAACTCGCTGCCGCGACCAATACCAGGACTCCTGGCTTCTATAGTGCCGCCGTGCATCTCAACGAGGTTCCGGGTTAACGAGAGACCGATACCAAGCCCCGCATGCATTTTGCCTGGCTGTTCAATCTGAAAGAATGCTTCAAAGACATGCTCAAGCACATGTTCATCCATACCGATGCCGGTATCCGATACACAAACCGTTACGAATCCTTTGGAGATCTGTGCTGATACCGTAATCGTACCGCCTGGCTCTGTATACTTCGCAGCGTTGTTTAAGAGGTTCACGAATACCTGCTCGAGCCGCACTGGATCTGCTTCAAACATGATTGCGGTGTCAGGAACGTCAACAATGAGCGCATGACCGCGCTCATTCATAAGCCGATCAACGGTCCGAGTGCTTTGATGAATGACGGCGTTCAGATCTACGCGTTCTTTATAGAGCGAAAGCTTCTCGCGGGAGATGCGTGATATGTCGAGGAGGTCGTCAAGCAGGTGACGCATGGTTTGGAGATGATCAGTCATCTCATCTGCGAGCCCGCTTGTTTGCTTTACGCTGGGAGGTGCGAGCTTGAGTATTTCAAGCGAGGACATAAGAGGAGCGAGCGGATTCCTAAGCTCATGCGCGAGTGTTGCAATAAAACGGCTCTTCGCCTCGTCCTCCTTGCGTATGCGCTCGATAGCGTCTTCGAGACGCTTTACGTTCTCCCGCAGATCGTTCGCCGTGTCCTTGCGCTCTTCGGCAACGGTAACGAGGAGCAGGAAGATAAACGAAATCATAATAATGAAGATTTCAGTCTGAAGAAGTGCTTGTCCGAGCATCGCGATAGATCCTGAAGAGACCGTTAGGTATGCGGTTCCCGCAAGTGCAAGGAACGCGTTAATGAACAAGGCAAGCGTCATGAATCGGGGCCCAATACGCAGTGCAATCCAGAGGAGTGGTACGAGAATGAGATACACAAGTGGCACTTCTGCAATCTCACGGTACGGCGTCCAGTACAACAGGAACGCAACACCCGTTATGGAGGCTATGGATAGCCACGCCTCAATCATCTCTCCCTTTGATCGTCTAAACGTGAAGCGAGGAAGCCACCGAACCAAGAGTGGCGTTACGATAAGGACAGAAAGTATCTGTGCAATCCACCACGGTATGTAGGTACCAAGTACACCTCGTGTGAGCGGTTCGCCCCCAATGAGGAGTGTCAGTATGCCGATTGAGGGGACAATAAGGGTAGTAAGGATTGCCGTCAGGATGAACGCTATGGTCTGCGGGACGCGAGAGAAGGAGTTTGTAAACCCGAACTGCTTCAAAAAATAGGCACCAACTACTGCCTGCAGCGCACTAGCGGCGGCAACACTAACGACCGCTAGTGCCGTGTCCCCGTATAAAAGGCTGTGCACAAGCGCACCTGCAAACACTGCGGGCCAAAGCCCAATACCACCAAGAATAAGCCCGGCAAGTGCGATTCCAGACGAAGGCCAAACCAGTATCGGTGCGTTTGGGATAGTGGCGTAGAAATAAGAGAAAATCTGAGCAGACAGAAGGTATGCCAAAAAGAGCAAAACCATATGCAGAAGGTTCCGTCCGGAATACGAGAAGAAAGTCATGAAGGGGGTCTTTATAACACTACGTATTATGCGTGAAGCCTACATGAAGCCATCATCTCTTGCATCAGGAGCCATATGCACCGTAGTATGGGTAGACTATATGGCAAAACGAGGGAAGTATGTACCCGGCGAGTGGAAACTCGCCGTAAAACGTTCGAGTGCCGGTCTCGGGCTTTTTGCTGGAGAGTCGATACCGAAAGGGAGCTGCATTATTGAATATGTAGGACGCGTACTGTCTCCAGAAGAGACAGAAAGTAGTAAGAGCAAATATCTCTTTGAGATATCAAAGACAAAGACCATAGACGGGAAGCCGGCCATTAATAAGGCGGGGTATATCAATCATTCCTGCAGTCCAAACGCAGAAACAGCAATCAACAAGAGTCGCGTATTTGTTATGGCGCTCAAGAACATAAAGCCCGGAGACGAGCTCACGTATGACTATGGGAAAGAGTATTGTATCGAGCACTGTGTTCCGTGTCGCTGTAGCGCGAAGAAGCATCTCTACGGATAGCGCACGTTTGCTTGAGTTCTGTTTCGGGATGACTCCCGATCAATAGGCATAGATGATGCCGCGCTTCATGAGGTCTTCACCAGGTACGTGTCACTCTGTCGCTACTAACCCTAACTAAATCCCTATGGATTCGAATGTCGCTGCCTCAACTAAGCCTCTGTATCGAGGTACGCAAATTGTATGGTACGTACTCGGTGTACTCGAGATTCTGCTTGCGTTCCGTTTTGTGCTTAAGCTCCTTGGCGCGAATCCTGCTGCAGGATTCACAGACTTCATCTATTCACTCTCGTATCCGTTCACGCTCCCATTTTCATCGGTGTTCGGCGTAAGTCAGGTATCGGGTAGTGTTTTTGAATGGACGACGCTCCTTGCAATGGCTGTCTACTGGCTCGTTGCGTTTGGCATCATTAAGATGCTCACCATGAGTAAGGCGGTTACAACGCCTGAGGCATCTGTAAAGCTCGACAATCAATAATTAGGAAAAGAGAAAAGGCGCAGATCCTCAGCGATCTGCGCCTTTTCTGTATCTAGAAGTGTTTGAAACTTATTGACGCACCACAAACGAATCAACCGAGACTGCGCCTGATTCATTTGTTGCATAGGTGAAGTCTGCGGTGAACGCGACATGTCCGTCTTCGTATGAGACGACACCAGAACCATTGCTAGCTTCAATGCTCGTTACATAGAACGTACCGCCGAGCACCTCGGGCTCGGGAGAGAGTGTAGAGATGTTCTTTCTAACGTACTCTTCAATACTTTCTGTAGAGGTTTGCTCCGGTGTGACTTCAGTAGACACTTCAGGGATTATTGGTGTCTCTTGCTCCGCTTGTTCTTTGTTTGATCGCTCGTACAGAAAGAGCGCGCCCATAACGAAGCCTATGACGACGAGTGTACCGAGAATGGTTTGAGTAGTGTGGTTCATGTTGGCAGATTAACAGATAAAGAGAGGTACACGAGGGAAGAGAACGAACGATAAAAGCCACCGGAATAACGGTGGCTTTCTATTACTTCCGTGCGTCCTTCTTCGCCTGCTTTATAGCTAGGCGCTTCTGGGTCTTTGGAGGACTCTTTCTTGGTATTTTCGGGCTTACCCCGTGTCTTTTTGCTGACATACGTATGTGTTTATTTGGTACGTACAGGATACTACGTAATGCAGTAAATAGCAGCCTTATGCTTTAAGACTGTCTTTATTGATCTCTCAAGTGAGGCAATTACAGCTTCTTGCCGAACGAGTAGCTTCGATAGCCAAGATACCCGGCGAGTACGACCGCACCCCAGCTAAACGAGATTGGTATAGCGACGCCACCAATAACCGCCTCCCATCCGTACACAGCACGCATAAGGTGTGCAAATGCTACGAGAAAGAAGACTCCTGATACAACGTAGTAGAAGGTTTGTTTGCTCATGCATATATCGTAGCATGCAAGATTCCTGCTTTCTGTGAATTTCCTGTACTAGACAAGTTTAAAGCTATACGTTGAAAGAGTACGTCTATTGCAGTAAATCATTCATCTGTACTCTCGTAATCGGTCCAAAGAATCCAGTTGCCGGCGTGATGGAATTAGCTTTTTGGTATTCGATCAAAGCATTTTTTGTTTGCTGTCCAAAGTATCCACTTGCTCCTGCCGGGATTGGGTGTCCTGCACTGATAAGCAGCTCTTGAAGTCTTGTTACATCACTTCCATTCATTCCCAGTTGCAAATCTCGCACCATTTTCGGTGATTCATTCTTAGCGGTTGGGAGTGCAGATGAAACAGTTGGGGAAGAAGCATTAATAAATGCTTTGGTGATTGGTCCAAAGAAACCGACCGCGGGGGAGATGCCATGTGCTTGCTGGAATCTTGCAAGTGCTTGTCTTGTTAACTCACCAAAAAAGTCTGTCTCATTGTTGAGTGATCCAGGCCCTTGCAGCGTTATAACAAACCCATTCGTGTTGAGGAATCTCTGTAGTTCTCTTGTTGAAGATACATTCCTCACGCTCGTGCTTGAGGGGACACTAATCGGCGTTGGTGCTACCTGTGTAAACAAATGAGGCCATTGTCGCTTTAAGTTATCTGCCGCTTCGTAGTTGCCCATGTTGAGTAGGTTCTGGACTCGAGCCTTAATTGAGGTTCCAGGCTTTTTTGATGTACTTGCCTCTACTGCAACAGAAGGAATCGAATCTCCAAATAGAGCCAGGTCGGAAAAGGCACTGGTTTGGCACGTAACGACTCTGCTACCTGTATTCACTACACAGGATTCAAGTGGACTCCAGGCACTGGAAGAGTATCTATAAATGACCAAAGAACTTTCAGTGATTCCAACGATATCTGATGGCGCATAATTAAACTTAACCTCTATTGGCTCAGCAAATGAGGAAAGAGTTGTCGTTGCCGATACTAAGGCTGCTACATGGAAAACCTTGTCGCCAGCTCTCACTTTGCCAGAAGGTGCACCAGCTGAGGAAACAAATGAGTCGTTATTTATGCGATTTACTTGGAACACAAGGGTGCTTGTTGTGGCTGTAACGGCAGCAGGGATGGTTAGGATCAAATCTGCGGTACTTACACTACCTCCGGTCGACACCGTCACACTGCTTTGCGAAGTTTCAGAAATGGAAGCACTACCGACACACCCGGTCGTTGTAAATGTGCCACTGGTGCTTGTGGCTACAACTGACACTGAATTAGTTCCCTGTAATTGATAATAAAATCTGGTGCAGGATGGTAGTCCAGTTATTGAAGTCGAGTGGCTCGTTACCCTTGGGGAGGTATTAGTTTCGCTTGTTGAGGTGCTGTAAGAAGTGCTTGCTAAACCAAAGTTTATCTTGGTTGAGGATAGGATATTTGTTGTCCATATAAAATCCGCACCAGAACTATTTGATGTAATGTCTATGCCGGAGAATATAGGGACCCTGTTCTCAACCGTAAAAGCGACTGCAGTTGAAGTGGCGTAGTTGTTAGAAGTATCCCGAGCCACGGCCACCAGGGTTACTTCTCCGGTTTCAATAGAAGAACTGTCCCAATGTACGGCATATGGTGCTGACGTGTCTTCAATTCCAACCAATGTATCGTCTATATAAAACGAAACCCCAGCAACCCCAACATTGTCATTTGCTGTGGCTGCTAATTCCACTGTGCCGCCGACAAGACCATCACTAACTGGAGAGGTGAGAGAAACTGTCGGAGGAGTTGCATCAGCTCCTAGACCGCCATCATATTCATACGCTCCAATATCAGTAGCACCACTCCTTGATGCTCCGCGCTGATCAAGTGTTGGCACCGTTGTCGTCGCTCCGTTCATGCCAGTAAGGCCGTTGTTGATTGCAATGCTACTACTTGAAGCAATAGCGAAAGTCATCGTGCCCTTGAGCGTATTATTAAGTGCTAGCGTGTCGCTAAGATTAAGGGTACCGCTGGTGGTCCCTAGGCCATTTTGAAGCACATACGTACCATCAATGGCCCCGTTGTATGTTGTGGAATCCATCCAAGTAGTCGCCGCAGCTGTAAACCCTCCACTGTAAAAACCTCTCCTGCCTATAATGTTGCCGCCATTATCAGTGTAGACCCCATATCCATTTTCTCGATGACCAATGTCACCCCCTGCTGAAGAAAGAATATTGTTAGCGATGATGGTATTTTTTAGCTGAACCGTCCCTGCGCCATCTCCAGTGCCCAGACCATGGGTAGATCTACTAGTGCCACCATTCACAACTTGGTTGTACGATATCGTGGAGTTCGTAATCGTTCCAGAACCCCTTCTAAAAAAAAACACCACCACCCTCAAGGTATGCAACTGATTGTGTTACCTGATTGTGAGCAATGGTTGAATTTATAATATGTAAATCATCGGCACTTGTTGGCGTGCCATTAGTGCCAGAATAATACCCCCGACTAATACCTCCACCGTTGTAATGGGCTTTATTGTGGCGAACGGTACTATTTCGAATGGTCAATGCTCCGTTAGCAATAATGCCTCCACCATTTCCATCAGTGGCCCTGTTGTAGCTAATATCGGAAGAATCGATAGTAGCAGTACCGTTAATCAGAATGCCTCCACCATCAGATGAAAGGTATCCGTACCGTACCGTGAGATCATTGAAGGTTATTGCGAATCCATTAGAAATGGTAAACACTCGTCTATTGGCAGTTGCCTCGGATGCGGCCGCTTGAAAAATGGTATTTGCTGGACCCTGACCCTGAATAGTTAAATTTTTTGCAAGTGTATAGCCTGATGTCGTGGCATCTCCTGTTTCGTCCGCATCAGTCCATGTGAAAGTTCCAGTGGCATCAATGATGTCGCCGGAACTGGCCGAGGTATACGCTTTATGAAATGTTTTATAAGGAGCACCTACAGAACCATCGCCAGAAGTATCGTTCCCAGAGGCAGAGTTAGTATAAATAGTCGCAGCCGAAACCGCTGACGGAAAGAAAAGAAAAGAGAAAAGTAAAAATACAAAGATTTTTGAGCGGCACCCCATAGTGCCTATTATGTCATGAATTTTTTAGCAATATACAAACCCAGTTCTGATATTGTTGGAAAACGTATATTTCCGAAAGCTCTGCACAGCGGCTGTACTTGATTAGTCTTATGGAAAGGGCCGTCCTTGCGGACGACCCCTGGCAACAATCGGACAGAAGTCCTTACGAGCAGCGCATAGAATCGCGAAGCGATACATAGCACTTGGTGCACTGATCATGATCGTCATCCGGCGCACCGGTCCAACCACGACCCCGAATAAAGACCCGTATCCGATTACCGCATTCGCAGTACTGATTGGGCATCGGGTACCTCCTTTTACCGTCATGGACAATACCACAGATATTCTGTAATGGTAGTAGTGAGTTATATTTGCGTCAGTCTCTAAATAGAAAAAGCCATGTAATACATGGCTTTTTCTGAATGCTCCGCGGGCAGGATTCGAACCTGCGACCAATCGATTAACAGTCGACTGCTCTACCGCTGAGCTACCGCGGAATGGTAGGCGCCCTCTAGGAGAGGGCATGACTATACTAGGCCGGAATCCCACATTGGGCAACTACCACCTTTGCTATACTAAGGATATATCCGATAACGCACGTTACGTATGCTCACTTTATATATGCGTCCCGGATGCCAGTACTGCATGAGAGTGCTCGTTGCAGCAGCTGAACTCGGTATTCCCCTCGACGAGCGGAACATCAACGATCCTGCAATTCAAGCAGAGCTCGTTGCGAAAGGAGGAAAAGGCCAGGTCCCATATCTTGTAGACGAAGAACGAGGCATTGAAATGTACGAATCAAATGACATAATCGCGCATCTTCACGCTAGCTTTACGGGAAAAACGTAAGCTATAGCCTCGACGCAACTCGCACCTTATATACCTAATCTCCACCACTATGCAGATTCACTTCAAAGGTACCAATTATGATCTCCCGACGAACATAACGGAGCTCGCGCGGAAAAAAGTGGAATCGCTCGCAAAATATATCGGAGATAACAAGGAGAATGCACGAGCCTATGTAGACCTAGGCAAGGAAACCGAAGCGCACCAAAATGGCAAAATATGGCGCACGGATATTAATTTCGATGTAGACGGGAACCGTTTCTATGCGAAAGCGGTTGAAGAGAGTATCGAGAAAGCAATCGATCGGTCCGTGAGTGAACTGGCGCGGGAGCTCAAGACCACACGCAAGCGTCAGCAGAGTCTTGTTAAGAAGGGTGGCGGCATTATTAAGTCCTTAATGCGTGGACTTGAAGCCTAGACTGGTACATACCCGCTCGAGACGAGACTGCTATAAGCGGTCTCGTTCTTTCCTTCAGGCACAACCAGGAGAGGAACGAATGCTCCATGCTCAAACGCGGCAGTGCGTATCTTTACTCGAATGCGGTCTCCATCCTTCTCGAGGAAGGTGTAGGTACCTGGCGACTCCGCATATGCACGATACCGGTTCCAATTTGTTCTAGCGTCGCCGGTAAGAGAAAGCTCTCCCTGTTCCTTCCGTATCTTTTTTGTAACGGTTGCTTGTGTGTGGTCCTGCGGAACGGGGGTGAGCGTACCTGCTTCAAATGCCGGGAGCATGTCTACAAGAAGTCGGGCACCAAGGGACACAAGGCGCGGTCGCAGTTCACGTGTTGTCTCCTCCGGATGTATTGCCGTGCTCTCGCTCCTAAGAACGTCGCCCGCATCAAGTGCGTACACCATTTGCTGGATGGTGACACCCGTCTCAGTTTCTCCGTTAAGGAGTGCGCCTTCAACGGGGGAGGCTCCGCGGTACTTGGGCAGTAGTGAGTAATGAATGTTCAGGATACCGAGTGGGAACGCATCAATGAGTGCTTGCGGGAGTATCTTGCCGTATGCCACAACAATGGCGTATGCGCAGCCATAGCCCTTAATCTTCTCTATAAAATCATTGTCTATCGTCTCTGGTGTGAGGACCTTGAGCTCGTATTCAAGCGCCCATGCCTTGGTTTCAGACGGCGTAAGGGTGAGTCCGCGGCCGCGGCGTGCGTCCGGCGAGGACACGACAACTTCTGGCACGTATCCCTGCGACGCAAGGTACTCGAGTGTATCGCGCGCCACATACGGCGTACCAAAGAACGCGAATGGTTTAGGTAACCTGTCCATGGTGTTCTTTGTTCACTTCGATAAGGTCGGTTGCGTGATCAACAAATAGGATGCCGTTTAAGTGATCTGTTTCATGCTGAAATATCTGTGCCAAGAGTCCTCCACCACCGCGTTCAAACGAAACACCTTCAGCGTCACGAGCACGTACCGTTGCGCGCTCGTTGCGCATGGTTTTTCCATAAATGCCACGCACTGACAAACAACCCTCATCCATCTCGAGCCGGCGACGCGAGCTCTTCACAAATACAGGATTTATATAGACACCAAGATCAGCGGCATGGTCTTCTTCGCCTTCAGGGGTTGGGGCTACGGTGCGGTCGTAGCGGACGATGAATATACGGTAGGGAATACCGATCTGGGGAGCAGCGAGCGCAACACCATCGAGCTGCTCGTTGAGTGTAGCGGCCATGTCGTCGATGATTGTTTTCAGTTCAGGCGTCCCAAAGAGCTCCTCGGGTACGGGAGCTGAAATCTTGCGGAGCACTGGCTCTCCATCCTGAAGGATTATGGACATAAAAGGACTATAACAAAAAAACACCGGCCCGGGAGGCTGGTGCGTATAAAGAGCGGGTGAGACGCCGCCAATTAACAGCTCGAAGGCACATCAGGTTTCTAGGTGGTGAAAGCTGTCCCCCTGATTCCTTAACGGCTAACTCGGCGTCAACTGGCGGCGTCGGCCCACCCTGGGGCCAGATTCCTGCACTACTGCTTCTGCAGATCATACCCGTGCTGGAACGAGTGCACGATACTAACTTTACGGGTGTTGGTCAAGTTTGTCGGCTAGAACGGCTTGTCCTCGGTCTTATGCTTTTCGGGATCGATCTCCCACCAGAACTTCTTGCTGAAATTCTTTGATCGACTACACACGGTCTTCAGATAATAGAGATCCTTAGTTGGGATACCTTCGAGGATCTTTCCCATGCGTCCCATGGTGAGTTTCGGGATACCGTCGTTTGCACGTGAGTGATTCAGGTGTCGCACGAAGAAGCGCATGAGCTCGCCGCGCTCGGTCTTGGTAGTCGGCTTCTTGTCGCCGAAGTCCTTAGGAAGGATGTCGCCGATGCTTTTCATAGCTTCTTAGGCGTGCTTTATGTTCGCGCCAATAGACGTAAGACGATTCACGAGATCTTCGTACCCTCGGTTGATGCTATAGATATTGCGAAGCGTTGAAGTGCCTTTTGCAGCAAGCATACCAATAAGAAGAATGGTAGCGGGGCGAAGTGCTGGTGGGGCTACAATTTCAGCACCGCGCAAATGAACCGGTCCGCGAATTTGGATACGATGCGGATCCATTAAGACGGTGTCAGCGCCTAACCGATCAAGTTCAGTGTAGTAAATGGCGCGCTTTTCGTAGACCCAATCATGGATGAGGGTTTCGCCTTCAGCTCTCGTTGCTATAACCGCAAAGAAAGGAAGGTTGTCGATGTTGAGTCCTGGATACGGGCGGGCATGGATCTTCTCCGGGAACGCGATGAGGTCCGAAGGCTCTAGATGAATGTCGGCGAGTTTCGTGATGCCGTTCTCTGAGAGCGAATGGTTCGATATAGAGAAGACGAGACCCATCTTAGCCAGCACTTCGAGCTCAACCTCAAGAAACTCAATAGGAGCGTTCCTAATAGTAAGGAGGGAACGAGTCGTTGCCGCTGCCGCAATGAAGAACATGGCATCGATAGGATCCTCGCCAATAGCGTAGGAAATATCCTTCTGGATCTCAGTAGTTCCAGTAACAGTGAGTGTTGTTGTTCCGAGACCTTCGATTGTTACGCCGAGCTCTCGTAAGAATCCGCAGACTTCCTGTACCTGGTAGTTTGCGGATGCGTACTTAATCACGCTCGTGCCGCTAATTTTCGCTGCCGCTAAGAGCGCATTAATGGTTGCGGTATCGCTTGATTCGTAGAGCACCACTTCAGCGGGTGAGAGTCCATCGTGCGTAACCTGATACGAGTCTGAGAGTGTCTCAATGTTGATGCCGAACTTCTCGAGTGCCCAGAGATGCGAACGTACTGAACGGAGACCTAGTGTGCAACCGCCCGATTGTGGAATGGAGAAGGTAGGGAAGAGATGCACCAAGGATCCGATAAACATGAGGATCGAGCGGGTGCGCACCGCCGCAGCCGTGTCGATTGTCTCAAGAGAAATTGTTTCTGGCGGGGTAATAACCACATCCTTGTCTTTCCATTCAATCGATACACCGATAGAGCGGAGCACCTCAATTAAGCGGTGCACCTCCTCGATCTTTGGAACCCTTCGGAGCGTCGTGGTTCCTTTGTTAAGTAAGGACGCGGCGAGCATTGCAACGGCACCATTCTTCGAGCAGTTGGTAGTAATTGATCCAGAAAGCGGGTGGCCGCCCTCAACGATAAAGTTATTCTCTTCGGCTTTGGACATGGTGCGTATTGTAGCAGTCCACTATCGCTTGGCATATGTAACCAGAATCGTGCTTTTGCGTGGCTAGGCTAAGACGCGGTATGATACTGGCCATGCCGCTTTTCTCTCCACGCATAGGAATCGACCTTGGTACCACGAATGTCCTGGTGTTCGTACCAGGTAAAGGAGTCGTCCTGAACGAGCCGTCGGTTGTTGCGGTCTCAACCGAGAACAACAAAGTGCTCGCTATAGGCTCAGAGGCTAAGGCGATGATTGGAAGGACCCCAGATTCCATAACTGCGTATCGTCCAATGAAAGATGGTGTTATTGCCGATTACCGGGTAACGGAAGCCATGCTTCGTTATTTTATAAAGAAGGCGGTGGGTCGGAGTTTCTTCAAGCCAACCGTACTCATCTCAGTACCGGCAGGAGTAACGTCAACAGAGAAGCGTGCGGTTATCGAAGCCGCGGTGAAAGCGGGTGCGTCTGACGCGTACGTCGTGAAGGAACCGATTCTCGCAGCCATTGGTGCGGGCATCCCGATTCAAGAAGCGCTCGGTCGTATGGTTGCAGATATCGGTGGCGGTACTATCGACGTGGCGGTGATCTCGCTTGGTGGGATTGTTGCATCGACTTCGGTGAAGGTAGCAGGCAACAAACTCGACCGCGCGATCATCGACTATGTAAAGAAGCAGTACAACCTTTCAATAGGAGACAAAACAGCAGAAGAAATAAAGATACAAATCGGGTCAGCGGTTCCTGTTACAGAGGAGCTCTCAATGCTTGTGAAAGGACGCGATCTTCTTTCGGGACTTCCACGTACTATTGAACTTAAGACAAATGAGGTTGTGCAAGCCATGAACAGGGAACTGCGTGAGATGATGAATGCGGTCAGAAAAGTGCTCCAGGACACGCCACCGGAACTTGCATCCGACATTATCGACAACGGCATCATCCTTACGGGAGGCACCAGTCAGCTGCGACACTTCCCAGAACTTGTGTATCGCCGCACTGGGGTGCAGGCGAAGCTCGCAGACGACGCGTACTTCTGCGTGGTACGAGGAACAGGCATCGCGCTGAAACATTTGGATACCTATAAGAAGAGCATCATTTCGAAGAAGTAGGTATACATGAAGGGCCCCGTGCAAGATTGCTCGGGGCCCTTTTGTATAGTGTGCTCTATGGCCACCGCCGACGAACGTCGACGCCGACGATGTAGCCGTCGCCGACTTGACTCTCGAAGCCCTGCGCGTAGCCGCGGACCGTAAGCTCCTCCGTCAGGGCGTAGGAAACGCCGACTTCGTAGCTCCACACCTGGGCGTCAATCGACGTGTCGTGGCTGATCGCCACTTCAATGTCGCCAACGACCCGGTCCGTGAACGAATGCTCGTAGTTGCCCGCGAGCTTCGCGACGTTGGTTTCGTATCCGCCGCCCATGACCTCGTAGGAGGCCGTGATTGACAGCGAGTCGGACACGGGCAGCGTCGCCGAAGTGATGCCGGACCAGATGTCCTCGCCGGCGACCAGGTAGTAGCCGCCTTGGAGACGGATGGTCACCGGGCCGGTGTCGAATTCGCGCGAGACGATCAGATCGGTCTCGCTGGTTTCCGACTCTCCAGTCTGGGCGGTCCAGATGGTGCCGCACCAGCCGCCCGAACAGACGGTGGCATCGAACGTAGCGGTCGTCCGCTCGGAGAAGACAGTGGCTTGGTCGGGATACAAGAACCCCGAGGCCACACCGCCGCCGACTTCGAAGCTCGGACCGCTGGCTTCCTGCGCGAACGCAGGCGTAGCGGCCATGGTGATGATAGAAGCGAAAAGGGCAAAAGCGCGATTGCGCATCAGCGGATCCTCCAGAAATAGGGTTTAGCGGCTGAACGCACCGCACAGACTGATAAACAGTATAGACTAAATATTGATTTTGTCAAACAGTAAAAGACCCGCACGAGCGGGTCTTTTACTACACAGTGGCTGAGCTTAATTTACTCGCTCGAATTCTAACGAACCGTTGCCTGAGAGGTAGATCATGGAGAGATCAGTTTCCGTAAGCGCTGCTATTGCGAAATACAGCATCTCTTCAGCGAACTGTACCCTGATGACCTGCACGTTCCCGTTAACGACGAGCTCGGGCCGCTCGCGTGCGAGATCCTCAACAACGTTCCAGGTACCGGTAACCGTTGCGCTGTCGTCTCCTTCGTATCGGTCAGTGATAGTGCCATCGACAGCGAAGACACGAACGAAGCGTGCATCCTGTTTGCTTCGCCACGTACCCGAGAGATCCATGGAGGTCTGGACTGTTGAGACTTTAGCTCCCGTACCTTCTGGTGACATTTCCTGCGGCAATGTCTGCACAGGCACCATCATGGCCAAGTACCACCAACCCACAACAGCGAGCGCGAGTACCACGACGATGCCTACGACTACGTTCCTGTTCATATCCTTGAGAGGTTACTCCTATGGAGAAAGTGTAGCACCAGGATACAATGCCTTTATGGCGCATCATGCGTATCTCTATATTGGAGCACCCAAGGCCGGTATCCTTGCCGCTAGAGCATTCGCTGAAGAAAAGCTCGATATTGCAGGCACAGGCCACCCAGATCTTGCGATCTTTTCATACGAAGGCCTGTTTCCAATTGATCACGCACGCAGGATAATCACATTCGCATCTCAGGCTCCTGTTGAGGGCGACAAGAAGCTCATCGTTATCGCAGCAGGGAGGCTCTTTCCCCCGGCACAGAACGCGCTACTCAAGCTTTTTGAAGAGCCAAGCGAGGGAACAACACTCATTCTTGTTGTTCCGGCCGAAGGAATGTTGTTGCCGACACTCCGCTCAAGACTCATCGAGCTTCCTCGCGCAAAAGGAGAGATAGACGAGACCGCACGTATTTTCCTGAGTAGTACACGTACTGAGCGCGAGAAGATGGTTGCAAAGCTGGTTAGTCGCGTGAAGTCTGACAACAAAGACGAGGACAAGCAGGCGGCTCGCATGGAAGCGGTCCGTATTGTCGAGGGTTTAATACGTGTTACGCACCTAACGTTGTTGAAAGCAAAAGGCGAGGAAGCCGAAAACCTCATTGTGTTCCTGCGAGACCTCAATACATTCATGCCAATACTCCACACAAGTTCCGCCCCTCTAAAGCTCATCTTCGAGCACATTCTCATCGTTATGCCCGAGAATCTCTGGAAGTGATACACTAGGCCGTATATGGCGTCATTTGATTTCAAAACTTTAGACCAGAGCATTAAGGAGACTGAGGAGTGGCTTGTCCGCGAGCTTTCAAGCGTCCGCACTGGGCGCGCAACCCCGGCAATTCTCGACACGATTAAGCCCGAGGTATACGGGACGCGCACACCGATTAATCAGGTTGCGGCCGTGAACATTGAAGACGCCCGAACCCTTCGCATCGTGCCGTGGGATAAGTCCTTAACAAAGATTATTGAGGCAGCAATTCAGAATGCGAACCTCGGGGTGGGGGTCGGTTCTGACGATCAAGGCCTTCGCGTTACGTTCCCAGAACTAACTGCAGAGCGTCGCACCATGCTACTTAAAGTTGCGAACGAGAAACTCGAGGGCGCGCGTATTACGCTTCGCGGACATCGTACTGATACTTTGAAGGCACTTGATGCTGCTGAGAAGGAGGGTGGCATGGGCAAAGACGAGCTCGCACGTTTCAAGGAAGAGGTGCAGAAGAAGATCGACAAGGGAAACGAAGCACTCGAGGCGCTCTTTAAGAGGAAGGAAACGGAAGTATCTCAATAACCCATGACAATCATTATCTTCATCCTCGTCCTCATTGCACTTATCGTTGTGCATGAGTTCGGTCATTTTGTTGCCGCTAAAGCATCCGGCATGCGCGTGGACGAGTTCGGCATCGGCTATCCTCCGAAGGCCTGGGGGAAGAAGATAGGGGAGACTGAGTACACCCTCAATTGGCTGCCATTTGGCGGCTTTGTAAAGATATTTGGTGAGGACCCGGAGCCAGGAGAGGAGCATGCACCGCGTTCGTTTGGTTCAAAGCCCCGTATTCTTCAGGCGCTTGTGCTTGTTGCCGGTATCGCGATGAACCTATTCTTTGCGTACCTACTCATTACCTTAACGCTTGGGATGGGCACGACTCGTGCACTTACTGACGAGCAGGCACTAAACGCTCCTGACGCTGAGTTGGCGATTGCAAGTGTCGTAAGCGGGTCTCCGGCAGCTGAAGCCGGACTTAAGGCCGGAGATTTCATTCTCGAGACCATCTCTCCTCAAGGTCAGTACGCAGGCCCGCAGCCAACGGCCTTCATGGCGCTCCTTAACCAGAACGAGACAGGAACCCCGATTACATTGACCGTTAAGAGTGGAGACGAAACGAAGACGATTGAAGTTACACCGAAGGCAGGCATTATTCCATCGGAGCCAGACCGTGCGGCACTTGGTATCGGCCTGTCAGCGGTTGGTACTGTAGCTACCCCGTGGTATGAGGCCCCGATTGAAGGAGCAATCCTTACATGGGAACTTACAAAGCAAACAGCGATAGCGCTCGTTCATTTCTTTGGCAGTGTCTTCACACTAAGCGCGGACCTCTCGCAGGTAGCAGGACCGGTTGGTATTGCGGGCGCCGTTGGTACGGCATCGGATAACGGGTTAGCAGCGCTCATGACCATAACCGCGCTCATCTCTATAAACCTTGCACTCATCAACCTCCTTCCAATCCCAGCGCTTGATGGTGGCAGACTCCTTTTCGTTATTATCGAAGCAATTACACGTCGTCCTATTAAGCCATCCTTAGCCAACGCAGTGAACGGCATCGGGTTCCTTCTTCTCATTGGGTTGATGCTTGTGATTACAGCGAGCGATATCTTCAAGATAGTCACCTAGTCATGAGGCAGCTAGTCTTCATCCACGGAGGCGAAACATTCAATGCGTACGAGGATTACGTAGACGCCTTGCGTTCGTGGACCTATGAGCCTACGAAGGAATCACAAAAGCGCTGGAAGCATACCTTGCCGGAAAAACTTGGAGACGAGTGGGAAGTATTCATGCCGTCAATGCCGAGCAAATATAATGCGAAATTTCTAGAGTGGTCGATTTGGTTCGAAAAGGTTATTCCTCATCTTAACGATGGGGTGGTACTTGTTGGCCATTCTCTCGGAGGAATTTTTCTTGCAAAGTATTTGAACGAACATGAAATGCCGGTTCGAGTACTCGCAACCTTTCTGGTAGCTGCACCGTTCGACACTGAGGATACAGACTATTCACTTGCGGACTTCGTTCTTCCCGAATCGCTTGGTGGAGTAGAGAAAAGAGGTGGCGAGATTTTCATCTACCACAGTATGGACGATTCTATTGTCCCGTCGGATGCGTATGAAAAGTACCAGAGACTCTTACCCAAGGCCAAGACCCGAATTTTTACGGACAGAGGCCATTTTATGCAGCTTGAGTTCCCAGAATTAATAGCTGAAATCAAGACTGTAGGGGAGTAAACACGGCTTTTGCGGTGTGGGGGACAGACCCGTATACTGAAAGGACTATGCGCCAAAGCCAGCTATTCACGAGAACCCGAAGGGACAACCCTTCAGACGAGGAAGCGAAGAACGCGCAGCTCCTCATTCGTGCTGGATTTGTACACAAGGAGATTGCGGGCGTATACACGTATCTCCCGCTTGGGCTCAAAGTACTGAACAACATCGTCCAGATTATCCGCGAGGAGATGAATAAGATTGGCGGGCAGGAAATGGTCCTAACTGCACTCCAGGATAAGGAGCCTTGGATAAAGACCGATCGCTGGGACGAGAAGAAACTTGATATCTGGTTCAAGACTGAATTCAAGTCGGGTGGCGAGACTGGTCTTGCTATAACGCACGAGGAACCGATCACGCGCATCATGAAGGAACACATTGCGTCGTATCGCGATCTTCCGGTATATGCGTATCAGTTCCAGAACAAGTTCAGGAATGAGCTTCGTGCAAAGTCCGGCATCATGCGTGGAAAGGAATTCCTCATGAAAGACCTCTACTCGTTCTCTAAGGACGAGAGCGAGCACGAAGCATTCTTTGCAAAGGCGAGGGAAGCGTACAAGAACGTGTTTGAAAGAGCGGGTGTTGGAGACCGCACGTACGTAACGTTTGCATCAGGCGGCATCTTCAGCGAATTCTCGGAAGAGTTTCAGACGGTGTCTGACGCGGGCGAGGACACAATCTACGTGGACGAGGCAAAGGGTATCGCGGTTAACAAGGAAGTGATGACGGATGCAGCGCTTGAGAAGCTGGGTCTTGAGAAGTCAGCACTCGTAGAGAAGATGGCAATTGAAGCCGGGAATATCTTTAACCTTGGTACGCGATTCTCAGAGCCGCTTGGTCTTACCTACATGGCAGAGGACGGCGAGAAGAAGCACGTTGTTATGGGAAGCTACGGCATTGGCCCGACCAGGCTCATGGGTATCATTGCGGAGACCCTATCTGACGAGAAGGGTCTTGTGTGGCCGGAAGCGATTGCGCCATTCCGCTACCACCTCGTGTCCCTTGGAAACGATCCGGAGGTCCTAAAGCTTGCAGACGAGCTGTACGAAACGCTCGAAAAGAATTCTTCGGTCCTCTATGACGATAGGGACGCACGCGCGGGAGAGAAGTTTGCGGATTCTGACCTTATCGGCATCCCGTACCGCATTAATGTGGGCAAGGAGGCAGTAGCAACTGGTTCCTTCGAGTTTGTTACTCGTGCAACCGGTGACGTGTCGAAACTTACCCGAGAAGAGTTGCTTGCACGTTAGGTATGGCTAAAGGCAACCGATTTTCTCGGAACTCTTTGTTCTCAACCGACATTGGTATTGATCTCGGTACCGGAAACACGCTCGTCTATGTGCGTGGACGCGGCATCGTTATCTCGGAGCCTTCGGTAGTAACCGTGAACGAGAAGACTGGCCAAATGGTGGCGGTCGGAAAGGAAGCGAAAGCTATGCTTGGTAAGACCCCGCCGCACATCCGCGCTATTCGTCCGTTGTCGCACGGGGTTATCTCAGACTTTGAAGTAACTGAGGAGCTGCTCGCGTATTTCATAAACAAGGCACAGGGCGGGCGCTCGCGCCTCTTTGGACCACGTGTTGTGGTGGGCGTTCCTACGGGCGTTACAAACGTTGAATCTCGTGCCGTGCGCGACGCCGCGATGACTGCTGGCGCACGGGAGGTATTCATACTCGAGGAACCCATGGCGGGTGCTATCGGCGCAAAGCTTCCTGTTATGGAGCCAGTTGGAACCATGGTGCTTGATATTGGTGCAGGCACCACTGACATCGCGGTTATTGCGCTCGGGGGATCTGTGGCAGGGAAGAGTTCCCAGGTTGCGGGAGATCGCTTCAACGAGAACATCATTGACTATGTGCGGAGCGAGTTCCAGCTCGCTATTGGCGAGAAGACAGCCGAAGACACCAAGATTGCTATTGGTGCAGTGCTCCCGCTCCAGACCAGTCTCGAGAGAGCGATCCGTGGCCGTGATCTAGCTACCGGGCTTCCGCGCGAGATAATCCTGAACGACACGCATATGCGTGAGGCACTTTCGCCGTCCCTGGACGCGCTTTCTGAAGCAATGAAGGAGGTTATTGAGAGGACACCGCCCGAGCTTCTTTCTGACGTTCTTGAGCGAGGTGTAACGGTCTTTGGGGGTGGTGCGCTTCTGCGAGGTCTTCCAGAGCTCCTTGCGAAGATGCTTGGCGTGCCGGTGCACGTCGCATCTGACCCGTTAACGGCGGTTGTGCGAGGTACGGGTGTTGTAACAGAAGATCCGCGTCCATGGAATGACGCCTTTATGCATGAAGAAGCAATTCTCCCGAAGGCATAACTCGCTCGTGGGCAGCATGCCATGGCTTGGACCTGTGGCGCTTGTGTTGTTGGTGCTCGTACTTATATTCGCAGTGCTTCGCTTTCTTCTTCCCGGGGTACTCGTTGCGATAGTGTCACCAGTTTGGAGTATTGGATCGTCTCTTTCTGTAGGTGCTGGGAACGTTAGCTCGTTCTTCACTGATAAAGCAATCCTTACCAATGAGCGTGATCGCCTCCTAGCTGACAATGCTGCCTACTATGCAAAGAATGTTCAGCTTGATGCGAAAGTAAAGGACCTTGAACGACTTCTCGGGGGTCGCACAGAGCCAATTGATGGTATTCTTGCGGGCGTACTGTCTCGTCCTCCGGTCTCGCCCTACGATGTGCTTATAGTCAATGCCGGGAGCAATGCACGAGTATCAGTTGGCAGCCGCGCGGATGGGCCGGGCGGTATGCCGCTTGGAGAAGTAGAAAGTGTAACGAAAAACTCGGCACGTATTCTTCTATACTCAACACCGGGCAAAGAGACCGAGAGTTGGATTGGCGAGGCACGTATACCTGTAACGCTTATTGGCGAGGGGAGCGGCGCTATGAGTGCAATAGTCGCGCGTGAGGCGGGTATCAGTGTCGGGGACCTTGTGTTTGCGTCAGGCCCTGGTGCACTTCCTGTCGGTTCGGTGATTGCGGTAGGGAATGATCCGTCATCGCCGCGTTCGAGAGTCGATATCCGTCCGCTTCTTAATCCGTTCTCTGTGACGTGGATCACCATTACTCCATGATTCGCGCCATGACATCTTTTATTGCACTCATATCCCTTTTCATATTTCCGTGGCAGGTGGGGCTTGTCGCAATCTTTGCAGCAAGTCTCATGGTGCCGCCAGCTGGGCTCGCGTTTGGTCTCATAGCTGATCTCGTATACTACTCGCCTGGAGCAGCGTTTGTGCCGTATTTTACGCTCTTCGGCATACTTTCTTTCGTTCTTTCACTCCTCGTGCATCGCTTCGTGAAGACGCGTATCATGGAAGGATGATTCTCGGGCGTCGCGTAAAGAAGAAACGAAAATACGAACTCGATCCAGACGAGATATTCTTGGATTCATCAAACCTGTCTGGATTCGATCAAAGCCGGCTTGAAGGGAAGTTCGAGAAACCGATCGAGCCCTCCACGTTCACTGGTATAGGGTTTGTTGCGATCCTTATGTTTATGGCGCTCATGATGCAGGCGGCATCTTTGCAGATATTGCAGGGAAGTGAGTATGCAGAGAGAAGTGAACGCAACCGTCTACGGCCCCAGGTCCTTTTTGCAGAGCGGGGTGCCATTGTTGATCGTAACGGGAACGCGCTCGTTTATAACGAGGAAGGACACGATGGATTTGTTCGTCGCGTATACGAGTATCCTGGCTTCTCGCATCTCTTGGGCTACGTCTCATATCCAAAAAGGGATTCGTCCGGCAATTTCTATGAAACAGTGATTAAAGGATTGAATGGTGTTGAGGAGGCGATGGATGACGTGCTTTCTGGAGAGAATGGAACGCTTCTCGTTGAGGAAAATGCACACGGCGCTCTTCAGTCTTCAGGAACGGTGAAGCCGGCAGAGAAGGGAGAGACCGTAACGCTCTCAATAGATGCCAGGGCGCAGCGCGCGTTCGCCAGCTCCATTCAGGAACTCGCGGACCGCATCCCATTTCTTGGTGGCTCAGCAATTCTTATGGACGTGAACACCGGAGAAGTACATGCGCTTGTTTCGTATCCTGAGTATGACCCGAACGTACTTTCGTCCGGCGGCCCATCGAGCGTAATCGCGTCGTATCAGACAAACCCACGACGGGTGTATCTTGATCGCGCGGTGTCGGGGCTCTATACCCCAGGATCGATTATAAAACCTATGGAGGTTGCAGGGGCACTCTCAGATGGTGTTGTAACAGCGGACTGGAGTATTGTTTCTACGGGTTCCATTAGCATCCCAAATCCGTACGACCCGTCCCGTCCTTCAATCTTTAAGGACTGGAAGGCGCATGGACGGGTGGATGCCAGGCGTGCGGTTGCTGTTTCTTCGGACGTGTATTTCTATGCCATTGGTGGCGGGTATAGGGAAGTGAAAGGACTCGGTATTGAACGCCTTAAGTACTGGTATGACGCGTTCGGCTTCACAAGTCCTACGGGTATAGAGCTTTCTGGGGAGGCAACGGGCTTCGTACCAACTCCCGCATGGAAAGAAGAAAGGTTTGGGGATCCATGGCGTCTGGGTGACACCTATAACACCGCCATAGGGCAGTATGCGATGCAGATAACACCTCTTGCGGCAGCCCGCGGCACTGCAGCGGTTGCAAACGGCGGCAAGCTAGTTAAGCCAACCTTGGTGAAGGACGCACCGCTTCAGGGTCAAACTATCCCAATTAGCCAGGCTGCAATACGTGTAGCACAGGAAGGTATGCGCATGACAACAACCGAGGGAACCGCAATAGGGCTCAACGACCTTTCCTTTGTGAAGGTTGCAGCCAAGACAGGTACCGCACAGCTCGGGGTGAATAACGAGTTCTATAACTCATGGGCCATAGGATACTTTCCGTACGATAAACCAAAGTATGCCTTTGTTGTAGTTATGGAGCGGGGTCCGTCGACTAATTCGATCGGCGGCATCTTTGCTACTCACACGGCCCTAACACGGTTGTATCAGACGGCGCCAGAGTATTTCGAATAAAGGGTATTTGACGCCAGAAAGGGAGCCCGTACAATACCTACACCAACTAGCGTTCGCACAATTCATTCACATAGCACATGACCGACCAGGATACTGTCGTAAGCCAGGAGAAATTCGACGAGATGATAAAGGAGCTCGAGAATTTGAAAACCGTCCGCCGCACCGAGATTGCGGAGAATCTTGAGTATGCTCGCTCGCTTGGCGACTTGTCCGAGAACGCAGAGTACCAGGAGGCGCGTGAGCTCCAGGCAGCTACCGAAGAACGCATCAGGAAGCTCGAAGAGCTTGTTAAGCGCGCGAAGATTGTTACAGACGGCAAGAAGAAGGATGTTGTTGGCTTCAGCTCAACGGTAACGATTAAAAAGGAGGGTTCTGGTGACACACACGAGTACACTATCGTGGGTTCAGAAGAAGCGGACATGCGCATCCACAAGCTTTCTCATGTCTCGCCGCTTGGCGCGGCACTCATGGGCAAGAAGAAGGGCGATGTCTTTACGTTCGAGACGCCGAACGGAAAGCAGACGTATACGATTGAGAAGGTTGCGTAGCGAGTAATTGAATGTGAAAAGGGCCCCGTTTGTACGGGGCCCTTTTTGCCTGTCGCTTCTGCGACTCAGGATCGGTCTTGCCAGCCGCGGCGCTGCGCTGCTTCGAACGCATCGCGATCGGCCTCAGTCTCCATTGGCGGGAGCGGATGTCCTTCCCCGTACGCAGCGAGCGTCCGGGGGACGTCATCAGATGCCAGATTGGGCGACGTCATCGCCGAAGAGACAGGGGTCTGTACCACAGACCTATGCAGAGGGCCACCAGCAGGGGAATCAGTCACAGTACTTCCTCCATTGTTTGAGTGAAAGGGCAGTATTGCCTATAAAGGCAATCGAGCCCCCGTCCGTTTCTGGTCGGGGGCTCGATTCAAGTTTCTTTCCTACTTTCCTGGAGAAACCTCAAGCGAAACCCCGACCATCTTAATGAGGCCGAAGTAAATGCAGACGAAGGTCAACACCTGATTAATTGCTTGAGTCACAGTAGGGCAAGCATAGCGCATGTTGGTAATCACGCAAGGTAGGGTTATACACAACTTTTCATAGGAACTACATATTAAGTGGGTGAAAGTGGCATATACTGGCATATAAGTGGGATGAAGTGGGAACCGTGTCCCTTCATCATTCTCGCGAAACCTACTTATTATGTTCATCGGAGAATACCGTCACACCCTCGATGCGAAGAATCGTCTCTCGCTTCCCGCAAAGTTCCGTAAGGAGCTCGGTTCTTCGGTCATCGTGACGCGCGGTCTTGATCACTGTCTCTTCGTCTATCCGAAGGCAGCATGGAAGAAGGAAGCACAAAAGTTTGCACAGCATTCATCGGGAGGGGCCGCAGGCCGCGCATTTGCGCGCCTTATGCTCGCAGGTGCGAACGAGGCAGATGTCGACTCTGCAGGCCGCATCCTCGTCCCTGATTATTTGAAATCGTACGCCGTGCTTTCCGGGAAGTGTGTGGTTGCCGGTGTTTCAGATCGTGTCGAGCTCTGGGACGAAACCGCGTGGGAAGCATACACCAAGGATATTGAGCGCGATGCTGATTCCTTCGCAGAGACTCTTGGGGCTCGATCGCTCGCATAATCATATGGAGAACGACCTCACTCGCGCACACGAAACCGTTCTCCTTCACGAGACCGTAGACGGCCTTGAAATTAAGCAAGACGACGTCGTTGTCGATGCAACACTCGGTGGAGCGGGACATTTCCGCGAGGCACTCAAAAAGCTTGGCCCTAAGGGTGTCTTGGTGGGCATTGATGCAGATGCTGATGCACTCCTTCGTGCACAGAAGGTCGTGGACGAAATTCCAGCAGCTGAGCGCCCTACGGTTCGTCTCATTAACGGAAACTTCCGCGACCTTGGTGCGCTCCTTGATGTAGAGGGACTCACGCCGACCAAAGTGATGTTTGATCTTGGGTGGAGCGCATTCCATCTTACAAGCGGCCGCGGCTTCTCGTTCAAGGTTGATGAGCCACTCCTCATGACGTACGGAGACCCTAGCGAGAGCACCACAGCCGGGGACCTTGTGAACCATCTGTCCGAGAGTTCACTCGCAGATCTTCTCTGGTCTCTTGGCGAAGAGCGCTTTGCGAAATCAATTGCGAAGTCAGTTGTTTTGCAGCGCGAGAACGCGCCAATTGAAACTACGACGCAGCTTGTTGAGGCTATCGGCGAGGGAACACCGTCCTGGTACCAGCATCGCCGTATCCATCCAGCAACGAAGACGTTCCAGGCGCTCCGTATTGCCGCCAACGACGAGCTCGGTGCACTTCGTGACGGTCTGGCTGCGGCTATTGAGCGGGTGCCTGCCGGAGGGCGTATCGCCGTTATCAGTTTCCACAGCATCGAGGACCGCATCGTAAAGGTGATGTTCCGTGACGCTGTGGAAGCTGGGAAGGGAAGTCTCGTCCAGCGCAAGCCAATCGTGCCGTCTACTGAAGAAAATACGAAGAATCCTCGTGCTCGTAGCGCGAAGCTCAGGCTCTATACATCAGGTCCGCCTGCTGTGAAGAACCGAATTAACCTAACCTCATTTCCTGCGTATGCCTGATCGAACCGTTTCAATTTTGGGATATGCTTGCGGAGCGCTTGTCGCCAGCTATCTCGTGCTTATCGTGGTTACAGTCTCAATGGCTGCGTGGCAGACAAACCTTGCTATGGAGGTGCATGAGACTGAAGCAGATATCGCTCGTCTTGAGAGCCGGTATTACAGTATGGTCGCGCAGATTGATAAGATAGATCCAGGTAGCCTCGGACTCGTCCCACCTGCTCGCGTCATGTACGCAACCACACAGACCGCTCCTTCCGTTACACTTCGTTAATCTATGCGCCGGGCGATTCGTACAAGACTTCGAATACTTACCCTGGCACTTGTCTGTATTGCGTTACTTCTCATAACGAGGCTTTATTTTGTACAAATAGTGCACGGTAATGAATTCTCGCTGCGTGCTGAGCGGCAGTATGTGTCAGCTAGTCAGGAGCTCTACGATCGGGGAACCATTTACTTTACGCGTAAAGACGGGACGCTACTCTCCGCCGCAACGCTAAGGAATGGTTTTACGATTGCCATGACACCAAAGCTAGTTGAGGACCCAGAAGCGACCTACGCCGCGATAACAGCCCTTGTGCCAGTTGACCGAAATGCATTCTTTACATCAGCAGCAAGGAAGGAAGACCCATATGAAGTTGTGGCGAAGCGTGTAGAAGAAGATGTGGGCCGTGCAATAGAAGCACTAAAGTTAAAGGGAATACGCGTAGAGCGTGAGAGGTGGCGAGCATACCCAGGAGAGACACGCGCTGCGCAATCGATTGGGTTCGTTGCGTATGACGACGACGATACGCTCGCTGGACGGTTCGGTCTTGAGCGTTACTACAACGATGCACTGAGCCGAGAATCAGTAGGTGTGTTCGGAAACTTTTTTGCAGAGCTTTTTGCGAATATCAATAGCGTTACCGTTAACGCGCGCGAAACTCGAGAAGGGGACCTCATTACTTCAATTGAGCCGGTGGTGCAGGAAAAGCTCAATCAGATTCTCGTTAAAGTAAATGCTCAGTACGGTAGCTATGAAACTGGGGGTATTATCATGGATCCAAAGACCGGAGCGATTATTGCGCTTGATACCGCCCCATCGTTCGATGCGAATAATTTTGTGAATGGGAATCCGGCACATTTCGGGAACCCTTTAGTTGAGCACCGGTATGAATTCGGTTCGATTGTGAAAGCCCTTACTATAGCAGCGGGTCTCGATTCAGGTGTCATTACTCCGTCCTCAACCTATACCGATACCGGGTGCACCACCCTCAACAACAAGAAGTTTTGTAACTACGATCTGAAGGCACGCGGCGTAACACCAATGCAGGAGATTTTGTCCCAGTCTTTAAATATGGGCGCTTCGTATGTTGCGCTTAAGGTTGGGCATGACAAGTTCCGTGGATACTTCAAAGATCTCGGTATGGCAACCGAGACTGGCATTGACCTGCCAAGCGAGATTAAAGGAGACCTCAGGAATATCGAGACAAGTCCGCGTGACATCGAGTACGCAACCGCGTCCTACGGGCAGGGAATTGCGCAAACTCCGGTACAGATGATTCGTGCACTCGGTGCACTCGCTAACGGGGGGCAGGTGGTGACACCGCACTTGGTAGAGAAGATTAGACTCGAGAGTAGACTCGAGAAGCGACTTTCGTGGGGTATGCCTGAGCGTGTCTTTAGTGCGGCAGCTGCAGAAAGCACCACCCGCATGCTCGTTGAGGTTGTTGACAAGAAACTCGCTGGAGGGGCGGTGAAGATCCCTGAGATGAGTGTTGCGGCTAAGACGGGTACGGCTCAAATTGCAGGTCCGGGAGGTAAGTACTCCGAAGGGAAGTACTTCCACTCGTTCTTTGGCTATTTTCCCGCTTATGACCCTAAGTTCATTATCCTGCTTTACACCCGGGAGCCTGGGGGCGTACAGTACGCTTCCGAGACCCTCACCCACCCCTTCATGGAACTGACACATTTTTTAATTAATTATTATGAGATCCCTCCGGATAGGGCTGATTATCCGACCAGCCTATGAAATCAATCCTGAAAGCAATGGTCGCCCAGTGTCTCGCGCTTCTGGCTCAGGCAATTATCGAGAAGTATCGACCGCTCATCGTTATGGTGACAGGGAGTGTGGGCAAGACCTCAACCAAAGACGCAGCTGCAGCCGTACTCGCTTCCCGGTATCACCTACGCGCGAGCGAGAAGAGCTACAACAGTGAGTTCGGTGTTCCGCTCACTATCATTGGTGCAAAAAACCCGTGGGAGAATCCCATCGCCTGGCTGCGGGTATTTAAGGATGCGCTTGGACTGATACTCCTTCCAAGTCACTATCCAAAACTTCTCGTACTTGAGGTTGGTGCAGATAGGCCTGGAGACCTCGCACGTATTCTGCGCTTCGTGAAGCCTGATGCGGTTATTGTTACGAGGTTGCCAGACGTGCCGGTGCACGTTGAAGCGTATGCGAGTCCTCAAGCGGTACGGGACGAGGAGTTCGCACCGGCGTATGCACTTTCAAACGGTGCGCCGCTTATTATCTCTGCAGACGATCCAAATGCGGTAACAATGGCTTCGAGGCTTTCTGTAACGATAACGACCTTTGGTTTCGCTGAAGGAAGCGATATCAGGCTCGAGGGCTACTCTTTCTATGAAGAGGGAAGTGAATGCGGTATGGAGGCGCAGCTGAGTGTTAAAGGCAAGAATCATACGTTTCGCGTTAAGGGTGCGCTTGGAAAGAGCCAGCTCTATGCGCCTGCCGCGGCAATTGCGTGTGCGCTTTCGCTTGATACAACGCTTGCTATGGCACTCCGCGGTGCTCTGGACTATGTTGCGCCAGCAGGCCGCGGGCGAATCATCCCCGGCAAGAACGGTTCCTACCTTATCGATGATTCATATAATGCGTCGCCAGCAGCCGTTGAAGAAGCGTTGTCTGCGCTCCAGCTCCTTTCTTCCAAGGGACGCCGCATTGCGGTGCTTGGGGACATGCTCGAGCTTGGTCGCTACTCATATGAAGAGCACGAGCGTATTGGAACGCTCGCTGCCTCCCATGTCGACATGTTGGTTGCTGTTGGTGTGCGCTCTCGTGCAACCGCAACTGCAGCACTCACGGCGGGCATGAAGAAAGACCAGGTGTTTTCGTACAACACTTCAGACGAAGCTAGCGAAGTGCTTGAGGCAATTATTCAAGAAGGGGACGTGGTTCTTGTTAAAGGTTCTCAGAGTATTCGTACTGAGCGAATCGCCGAACGGCTCCTCAGAAACCCCGAGGACCGCAATCGGCTTGTCCGCCAGGAGACCGAATGGAAGGCTCGATAGGTGGCGTCTGATTCCTGAATCTGGTATAAAAGTCTGGACGGCCTCATCGTCTAACGGTTAGGACAGATCCCTCTCACGGATCAAATCGGGGTTCGATTCCCCGTGAGGTCACACGAGCAAACCCGCCCGAAAGGGCGGTTTTTGCGTATACGGTTCAGGCTTATGTGTAGGTCTTGATCCAAACGCAAAGGCCGAACGGGAGTGCTGCGCATTGTCCAACACGTGTTCTATGTATAGAAAGAGCAACTGCCTGCGTACCTAGTTCGATTCCAATTCGCTCTGCAAGGCTTCTCATATAGGTACCGGACGCACAGGTAACAGTGAGTGTAAGGACAACAAATCCTCGGTCTTCAAGTGTAGAAAGAGAATTCAGCCATGCTGCGCCAATTTCGTCCTGCCTGAAGTCCGCACCGAGCTCTTTTGATGGCTCATTTGTACGGGGAGCGAGAGAGAGGATATCGATAACCCTTTTTCTAAGGTCATTTATTTCAATCGTACGAGCTGCCACATGTTTGATGCTATAGATTCTCTCTTCATGTGTAGGTATAGAAATAGAATCGAGTGTCCCTTCAAGCGCATGCAAAAATAGTGGCTTCCCATCTACAGTCTTTGAGGAGAACGCAGGGTAGGGTACTTCTTTTGTGCCAATCTCTGCCCGAGTGGTGCGAGTGATGTCCCGCTTGCTAGGAAGAGTAATGGTATTCGAATACGTAGGCATGCCAAGTATGTCGCCGGTGTCCGTAGAGAAATCGAGAAGTATCTCAATCTCATATTCCTTGTCGAGACCGCGGTACGCTTCTTGTCTCTTGCATTCCTCGCCAAGTAAGACGAGAAGCTCTCCCGTTGCCATGGGATCAAGCCTGCCTGCGTAGGTTGCCGGAACATCCTTGTGTTCAGGATGCTCAAGTCTCCATGCATCAATAGCCTGCAGCGGTGTCTGTCCGAGTTTCTTGTTGAGTACGACGTACCGGGGAATCATTGTATGGAATGGTACCGCATAAAAGGTAAACCGCCCGGTACGCATTCTGCGTGTGGGCGGCTCGGGGTTTAATGCACCGTGACTTCTTCGAGGTGCGCGAAGTGTTCTTTTATCTGGTTTGCAAAAACACAGGCCTGCTGCAACAGCTCGTTATGCGTCCGTACGTTGGGTACAGTGCGCTCAAGCTCGATCAAGCCGTCACTCCGCGTTCCGTCATAACGTTCGGTCCTTCCGTCGGGTCCGAAGCCATGATGGTGGATAAACATTGCTAGCTCGGACTGCGAGATGCTGGCCCGCCAGATGAGCGCCCGGAGGACGCGCGGTTGGCCGCTCTTCGAAAAGATTGGACCAGGAGGCAGGATGACACGTGCAGTCGAAAGCGGCGTCGTGATCAAAGAAGTACTCATTGTAGTGAATCCTTTAAAGGTTGGTTCCTTCGAGGTCCACCACCACCGAACTCTGAAAGGACTCTACCACTCTCTCAGATAAAAGGAACCGCCAAGTCCTGCGAGAGGGCTTGGCGATTGATGAGTTGGTTCTGCCGCTTATGCAGCGAAGTCGCGGAATTCGTCAGGACGATCATCCGGCGGAAGGAGATGATCTCCTCGTTCAAGGCCCATAGCACGGGCCTCGTTCTGCCGGATGAGATTCTCTCTCCGAATCAAGGCTTCAGCTGAAGTCTCAGTAGCGGGTTGTGCCTGCTTCTTGGCTTCAGCTCCGCGTTTGCCAAGCTGACGGAGTTCGGCTTGATGCTTGTCGATCTCTTCGACCGGATGGCCGTTCCGTTCAGCATACGCCAGTCGTTGGTAAGACGATTCGACGTGCGCAGGACGCTTTTTCGGGTTACGCATTGGGTTCTCCATACTCACGAAGGTATTGTACCGTTCCGCATCAAAGCGGGGAAGCGGTACAGGAACCGGAATGGCATGCCATATCCGGACAGCGAACCAAAGGAGGCTCGCACACAGGCTTTCAGGCAAGTCCGGTGCGTCCTTGTCGTAGACGCTAATCTCGATGTCGCCCTCATCATTCCTGAAGAAGGCATAGCGAGCATCGTTCCAGCTAAACGCAAAATAGCGTTGGCTGATACGTTGGAACAGCATTTTTTCGCCATCCACCCAAATGAAGGGGCGCTTACGCACCCAGCCAGGTTGGAGCATAGCGAAGTACGCATGCATCAGAGATCGTGAGAGGTCTTTGATTGCTGCACGCCAGTGTTCGCCCGGGGTGCCCGGGTTGTTCTCGTATCGTCGGCAGGCATACTCGAATTTACGCTCGTAGATGTAATCGCGCCCGAGATAGAAGTAATGGACCTCATCAAGAGAGATGGAGTCAATAAAAACCTCAACGGGACCTGTCGGCGTCAGGATAAAAAGACCTGTTTCGTCGCACTTCCAATGGGAAGCGCTATGTCGCTTCTTAGCCATGAGAAGGCTCCTTTCAAATCTCACTATACTATTTATGTGAATATAGTCAAAGGGCGCCTCCGTACGAATACGAAGACGCCCTTGAGAATGCTGACTTATCCTGCGAGTGCGAGCTCACCTTGTACAGGTGTTTTCATGGCACTCCAGAGAATGTCAGCGAGGTGTGCGCACCAGACTTCACGCATGTCTTCCCTGGGTGTTGTTGATCCACGCCTGATGCGTGCATGTAGCTGAGGGTGTTTCAGTATGCTCAGTTCAACCAGGTCACGAGTAATTTGATACACATGCGTAGTGCTGCCGGCCAGGTTGATGGTGGCGCGTGACCCCACCCCACGAATCCCCGCCATGATAGCCAGCGCAAACTGCCTCATGGCCAGATAGAGAGGCTGGTAAATGAGGCCGTCATACAGAGCAGGACCTTTCGCCTTGGATGAGTGGCCACGATACTCGATCGTAACGACATCATCATCAAGTTCAAAAGGATGCTGGGTACGAAATACAACCCGGTCTTCAGAGACGTAGTCAATCCAGACTGTTCTCTCAATATCGAGTTCAGGTAGGCTCAGCAGAAGCGCTGTGCCTGAAATTCTCCATACTGCTGTTTTCATGAACAATTCTCCCTTGTCTGGGGAGAATATGCATCAGATACAGCTGATCGTCAACTGCTAACTAAGCAGAGAATCGATAACCGCCTTCACTGCTCCTCCGTCTGCCTTGCCTTTGAGTTCCTGCATAACGGCACCAGTGAATTTACCCGCATCCTTCTTTTCAGTGATACCCACCTCAGCCATCTTGGCCTTAACGACTACCTCAATCTCTTCAGTGCTCATCTGAGCAGGTAGGAAAGACTCAATAACCGCGAGCTCTTCCTTCTCCGGAATGGCTAGTTCATGACGTCCTGCTGCTTCGAACTGCTCGATAGAATCTTTGCGCTGGTTGCTTGCGCGCTTGAGTACCGCTAGTGCCTCCTCATCGGTGAGAAACTCATCTGGCTTACGTTTTTTCGCTACAACTTCGTTTGTCATGGCGGTTGTGAGCGATCGGAGGGTGCGCAGACGTACTTCATCCTTGGCACGTAGCGCGTCAGGGATTCCTGCCTTGATTCCTTGGTGTATGGTCATGGGGAAATCGTAGCATTTCCGGCTCTATATAGGGAGACCGAATATCCCACATATCGCGGCTTGATATTAGTCGGGTATACTCAGAAGACGATGGCAGATTCTCGACCATGGCATGCCCTTTCTCTAGAGGAGACTGCGGAGTATCAGAAGACTGATTTAGAGCGAGGCCTTGCACCAGAAGAGGCTGCGACGCGTCTTAAACAAGGCGGAAACCGCATCCCGGCTCCTGAACGTGAATCCTTTCTTATACGGCTCTTAAGACAGTTTACGAGCCCTATTACGCTCGTGCTTGTGCTCGCCGTGTTCGCGATGCTATTCCTGGGTCATCTGACAGATACCGTGGTGATTGGTATCGCGCTTTTTGTAAATGTAGTCATTGGGTTAGTTCAGGAGGGGAGGGCGTCCAAGGCGTTCGAAGCACTTAAAGAGGGCGAGGCTAAATTTGCAGTTGTGTTCCGTAACGGAGAACCAAAACGGATACCTGCCGAGGAACTTGTGCTGGGAGACCTGGTTGCACTTTCTACAGGAGATGCCGTCCCTGCTGACATACGACTCATTGAGACGCATGGGCTCATGGTGAACGAATCGGCGCTCTCTGGTGAATGGATGGCCGTCGAAAAGAGTACAACTATCGCAGTGCCTGAGGCTCCACTTGTTGAGCGCGCAGGTATGGCGTATGCGGGCACTCTTATCGCTGCCGGAGCCGGAAAGGGAATTGTGGTGGCAGCGGGAGGAGATACAGAGCTTGGCCAGATTGCAGCAGAACTCGGTACGAAGGACAAGACAGTAACACCGTTGATGCGTGATATACGGCAGGTAGCACACCTGCTGCTTGGTGCGGTGGCAGTGATACTGGCGGGTATTCTCGCGCTTGGCGCATTGCGCAACCTTCCGTTTGAAGAGACTCTCTTTACAGCAATCGCGCTCGCTGTGGCGAGCGTGCCTGAGGGACTCCCTGCCGCCGTGACGGTCGTGCTTGCGCTCGGGATGGAGCGGATTTTGAAGCAAGGTGGTCTTGTGCGAAACCTTCTTGCTGCTGAGACGCTTGGTACAACGAGCTACATCCTCACTGATAAAACTGGCACATTGACCGAGGGTCGCATGACACTCGAGACGCTGGTTGGAATGAATGACACGTATCGCGAAGGTAGAGAGGGAGAAGCGCACCAACTTCTCCTAGCGGGCGTGTTGGCCTCAAACGCGTACGTGGAGGAGCGGCAAGATGCGTCTGAGGACGAGAAGTTGGTTGTGCACGGCAGGCCCATTGAGCAAGCAATCGTGACGCTCGGACTTCAGAATGGTATTGCACAGCATGTATTGCTTGCCGAGTCCCCTCGACTCGATGAACTTCATTTCGACTCTTCACGCAGATTTGGTGCGATGTTGTACGAAGGAAAGGACGGACCCATCGCATATCTTACGGGCGCGCCGGAGCTCTTTCTTGAAGTGTTTACAAAAGTAGCAGGAAAGGGAGGCACCACCCACGCCATGACAGAAAAGGTGCGTGCGCATTTTGAAGACGCACTCTCATCGGCGGCACGAGACGGAAAACGAGTTATCGCGGCGGCACGTATGCCGTTCTCTGCTCGCTCGTTTCCGAACGAGAAAGATCTTCTTTCGGTTCTTACTCATGGCGAATTCCTGGGCTTGCTCATATTTTCGGATGTTATTCGTGCTGAAGCAAAGGATGCTATACGCGAAATGCAAGAAGCCGGTGCACGTGTTGTGATGCTCACAGGCGACAATCCACAGACGGCGCTATCCATTGCGCATGCGGTTGGTATTGCGCTCAGTCCTGACGAGCGTGTCTATACGGGTATGGAGCTTTCCGAACTGACAGACAAGGAGCTCGTTACCGTGTTGAGAGAGCACAGCGTTTTTGCCAGGGTCGCTCCTGCAGAAAAGCTCAGGATAGCCAACGTACTCAAGGATGCCGGAGAAGTTGTAGCAATGACGGGAGACGGAGTGAACGATGCGCCAGCACTGCGGGCCGCTGCTATTGGGATTGCCGTAGGATCGGGAACCGACGTCGCAAAGGAAGCATCAGATTTGGTGCTGCTTGATAATGGCTTTTCCGTTATTAATGCCGCTATACGAGAGGGAAGGCGACTTCGGGATAACTTCCGAAAGATTTTTGCCTACATGCTTTCAAACAATTTTAGTGAGGTTATTCTCATTGCATTTTCGCTTATTTTCGCGTTACCACTTCCTATACTTCCTACTCAAATTCTGTGGTCCAACCTCATCCAAGGAGGTCTTATGAACTTCGCCTTCGCGTTTGAGCCTTTGTACCCAGACGCCATGAAGCGCTCTCCAAAGGATCCAGAAACTTCCCGTGTTCTTTCACCAAAACTTCTTCGTCTTATTGTGCTTGTAGGTACGGTTACGTCCTTAACCCTTATTGGGGTGTATCTGTATCTCGTCTTCATGACAAGTGTGAGCGTTCTTGAAATCCAGACCTTGATGTTTATTGCTGTCTCCGTGAACTGTATCTTCATGGCGTTCTCGATGAAGAGCTTTGGAACGCCATTGTGGAGGTTGCCATTGCTTTCCAATAAATTCCTTCTCGTGTCTCTTCTCACAAGCTCACTACTGCTCCTCGCGGTGCTGTATGTGCCGTTCCTACAGACACTTATTCATATCGCGCAACCAACAATGCTTCAGGTCGTGATCTTGGTTGGGTTCGGTATTGTAAATCTTGCCACCATCGAGCTTGCTAAGTGGTTGGTCTTTATCCGTCCTCAAGAAGCAGCAAGCCGAAAGGCAGGTTTCGCGGCCTAGCAGTATACTTTTCATATGGATATCTTCACCGTTGCCATAATCGTTCTTGTGCTTGTCTTTCTGCAGGGGATTGGACTGTGGCTTATGCTCCGTCGTCGTGAGAACGATAAACCTAAGGACGAGGGAGGGCTCATACTTATACAGAATCAGATGGAGAAGCTCGAGCGTTCCTTGGATTCCCGTATGAACGAGTCTTCGAAGCAGATGCACGAGACCGTTCGTAGCCAGCTTGGAGAGTCCTCAAGACTCATAAAAGAGATAACGGCAGAGATAACTTCTGTTAAGGAGATCGGGCGTGAGACGGGGAAGTTCGCGGAGCAGTTAAAGAATCTTCAGGACATCCTAAAGAATCCGAAACAGCGCGGTATTCTCGGCGAGTACTACTTGGAGACCGTTCTTAAGAATGTCTTGCCGCCAGGCATGTTCAAGATGCAGCACATGTTCGAGAACGGAGAGGTTGTCGACGCTGCGGTGTATATCAACGACAAGATTGTACCGGTCGACTCAAAGTTCTCTCTCGACAACTACAACCGCTACATTCATGCAGAGGGTGCAGAACGCATAGCGCTCGAGAAAGCGTTCGTGAACGATCTAAAACTTAGAATTTCTGAGACTGCTAAGTACATCCGTCCTGAAGAGGGAACTATGGACTTCGCGTTCATGTTCATTCCGTCGGAAGGTATCTACTACGACCTCCTCACAAACCAAGTAGGTGCGGGAGAGGACGAGAATCTCATCCAACGTGCGGCTGGGAAGTTCAAGGTGATTATCGTCTCGCCAACATCCTTCCTCGCCTATCTCCAGACCGTTATGCAGGGCCTGAAGGCCCTTCAGATCGAGAAGCGGGCCGAAGAGATCCAGAAGCGCGTGGGTGAGCTTGGGAAGCATCTGGGGGCCTATGAGACCTACTATCAGAAGCTCGGGGCAGCCCTTGGAACCGCCGTATCGCACTACAACAGTGGGTACAAGGAGCTCGGGAAAGTTGAAAAGGACGTCTACCGGATAACCGAGGAGAAGATAGGGCTTGAGGTGGAACTCCTGGATAAGCCGGGAAATAGGGAGGAATAGCCCCGCTATTGCTTTCTAGGGCCTATTTCGGTACTATACGGGGACTATGGAACTCGCAGTAATCAAGACCGGCGGCAAGCAGTATGTCGTCTCCCCAGGCGCTCTCGTAACTATCGAGAAGCTTGGTCGTGGCGCCGCTACGCAGGATATTAAGAAGGGGGACACTATCACGTTTGATAAGGTCCTCATGACCGATAACGGCACCCTTTCGCTTGGCACACCAACACTTCCCGGAAAGACGGTTACCGGCACCGTGTACTCGGTAGGACGCGCCAAGAAAATCGAGGTGGTTAAGTACAAGGCTAAGAGCCGCTATCTAAAGCGCCGCGGACATCGCCAGCCAGAGATTAGGGTCAAGATTGACTCAATCGCGTAACAAGAAGCCGCCTGAGAGGGCGGTTCTTGCGTTACGAACGTGCTGTGGCACTATGGCTGTTGGCATTGTTCTAGCAGGAGGAATAGAGATGACACAACAAACGGTGGCTGAGACTGAACCCACGCGGTTGCTTGTCGTGGGAAATGCGGACTGCACCCATTCGCTCTGCGCTGAGCGAGACTGGAATGGCCCGCCGCTGACTGAGGACAGTAGGATTGAAATCCCGGGCCTCGGCCGGATACAGGAAGTCTGGCGTTATCATCGCAATACCGCTCATTTTCTGATTGAGCGCAGGGAGGTTGAAGACCTCCTCGCCGCAAAATGCGGCTGGAGACCGCATACCGCCCAGGGCGCGCCGGTCGTTTGATAGGCAAAGGGGCCCACGAACAGAACGTTCGCGGGCCTTTTCCTTATGTCTCCTTTCGGTTTTGAAGTGCTGCAGATAGGGTAGTGGAGTCTGCATACTCAAGCTCGCTGCCTGTTGAAAGGCCACGCCCGAGCTCTGAGATAAGTATCGATCCACGCAGAGGTCCAAGAATTTCGCGCACACGATCTGCCGTATGTTCCCCCTCGCTTGTAGCGGAAAGCGCGAGCACAATCTCAGATAGACCTGTACTGGCTCTCGCTTCAACTACTCGTATTAAATCGAGCTCTCGAATTGCACCCTTGCCGGAAAGGGTAAGTACACCGCCGAGCACAAAGTACCGTCCGCGATAGGTGCCGGTGCGCTCAACCGCAACAAGGTCTTGATCCTTCTCGAGAATCATAAGAATCGCATCCTGCCGGTTCTGGTCTGCGCAGTAGTTGCAGAGGGACTCGCTCGTAACGGGAGCAAACCGCATACACATTGCGCACTGCTGCACATCATTTCCGAGGTTTGCTATAAGGTCAGCGAGGCGAGTGCGGTCGCTCTGCGGAACGGCAAGTAAGTGATACACGAAACGCCTCGCTTGCCGAGGACCAATTCCCGGAAAGCGATTGAATGCAGATGAGAGGTCTTCGATACGATCGCGCATAGCTAGAATTCGTCAGCGAGTTCGCCATATCCCGTTTTATCCATCGGCATAAAGCTAGTGCGCTTCTCGTCGAAGTAGAGCTCAACCTTCCCGGTAGGGCCATTGCGGTGCTTCTCAACAAGAATCTGCGCGATGTTTGGGCGATCGCTCTCCTTGTTTATCTTGTCCTCTCGGTGGATGAACATAACGACGTCAGCGTCCTGCTCAATCGATCCCGAGTCTCGAAGATCCGAGAGACGAGGGGTACCGCCGCGCTGCTCAACTGCACGCGATAACTGGGAGAGTGCGATAACCGGTACCTCGATCTCGCGCGCAAGTTGCTTTAGAGAACGCGATATCTCCGTAACCTGCTGCACCATGGAATCAGACGCCTTGGTGTTGGTTGGGGCCATGAGCTGGAGGTAGTCGACAATAATGAGGCCGATACCACGTTCGCGCTTCAGGCGCCTCGCTACTGCACGCATCGATAGGATGTTCTGTGCTGGCTTGTCGTCGATGTAGATAGGGGCTTTTGAAAGACTCTCGAGCGCATCACGAATCTTGCTGAAGTCTTCTTCGGCATGTATGGCACCGGTGCGCATCTTCCAGGAATCGATGAAGGACTCTGCTGAAAGCATACGATCAACCAGCTGTTCGGAGCTCATCTCAAGCGAGAAAATACCAACCGGCGTGTCATGGCGCACAGCTGCGTTACGAGCGATATCGAGCGCGAGCGATGTCTTACCCATGGAAGGACGTGCCGCAAGAATGATGAGATCAGATTTATGGAGACCCGAGAGAAGGTTGTCGAGATCAGGGAAGCCGGTTGAGACGCCGCGAATGGCACCCTTGTTCTTAGAAAGAGATTCGATGCGATCCCATGCGTCATCCATTTTGTCTTTAATTGCAACGAACTTATGCGTTGCCGACGCGTTCCCGATAGCGTAAATAGATTTCTCGGCACTATCGAGTGCAACTGCCGTGTCGACACTGTCGTCATAGGCAGATTCTGTAATCTCACTCGCGGTATCGATCAACGAGCGCATGATGTGCTTTCGCACCACGAGCTCCGCGTAGTGATTAAAGTTGCCTGGGGTAGGAGAAGAGCTCGCGAGCTCTGCAATGTATGCACGTCCGCCAGCTCGCTCAAGGAGACCTTTCGTATTCAACCGTTCTCCCAAGGAGAGCATGTCGATTGGCTCGCCGCGCTCAACGAGCTCGCGCATACAGTCAAAAATATGGCGATGTTTATCCGCATAGAAAGATTCGGGTCGAATCAGGTCCGAGACGTCGTGTATAGCATCCGGCTTCAAAAGAAGAGAGCCGAGGAGTGCACGCTCCGACTCAAGGCTCTGAGGTGGAAGGCGGAGGGTGGGGTCGGTTGCCATTACCCTCTATTCTATCAACCAGGTCTCCTAGTGACTATGGCTCCGGAAGGCCTGTCCTCCACATGATATCCACCCTCCTCTATGTGGATACGCAGTGCATCAGATTTTGCGAAATCACCATTTTTACGGGCCAACTCACGTTCTTTGACGAGCGCTTGTATGTGCGGCGGGATGTCGAGCACATCATGCGGCGTTAGAAGGGATAGCCCAAGGACGCTTTCCGCAGCGTCGATAACGGCAAGCTGTTCTTCACGGGTCATCTCTTCGTCTCGTACAACTTGCCACACTAGTGCTAATGCTGCGGGCGTAGCAAGATCGTCGCGTAAAAGCGCAATCATGCGTCTGCTTGTGTCGGTTTGTCGCATACGCCCTTTCGCTTCAACACTAATCTTGTGAGCAAGCTTCGTTAAGCGTCCTAGTGCTTCATTTGCTGCAGCAAGCGCATCCCAGGAGAAGGAAAGGGGTGAGCGATAGTGCGCCTGAAGAAACAAATAACGTAGTGCTAGAGGACTGTAGCCACGCTCTGTGATATCCGAAAGGTAGATTACGTTTCCGGTGGACTTCGCTATCTTTTCATCTCCAAAGTTTATGAATGCTTCATGCATCCAAAATCGAGAGAGAGGTTTCTCGTTTGCGCTTTCGGACTGCGCTATTTCATTTGTGTGATGTACTGGTATGTGGTCAATACCTCCCGTATGAATATCGAGTTCAGGACCAAGTAATGCCTTTGCCATTGCAGAGCATTCAATGTGCCAGCCGGGGAACCCGGTGCCCCAAGGAGATGCCCATTCCTGTTGTCGTGCTGTACCGTTTGGAGAGAGTTTCCAAAGTGCGAAGTCTGCAGGGTGTCTCTTTTCTTGATTGTGGCCAACACGTCGACCGATTTCGGCAAATGCCTCTTCACGAAACGAGCCGCCACCATGGCTTAAGGCACCATAATGAGGGAATCGACTTGTATCAAAATAGACGCCGTCACTTGTGCGATACGCATATCCTTTCTGTTCGAGCGTCTGTACCATAGCAATTTGCTCCTTTATGTAGTCAGTTGCGCGCGGAAAGCTAATCGCATCAGTATCTATGTTGAGTAATCGATTGTCCTCAAGGAAAAGTCGTGTGTAACGAGCTGCCACCTCTTGAGCGGAAAGACCCTCAGAGCGGGCACCGGCCTCCATCTTGTCTTCACCCTCGTCTGCGTCAGAAACAAGGTGTCCAACGTCAGTGATGTTCATGACCCTTCGCACACGGTAGCCAGAGGAAGAGAGTACACGCGCAACAAGGTCGGCGAACAAAGGAGCCTTCAGGTTTCCAATATGCTGCTTACTGTAGACTGTTGGCCCGCAGGAATACATAGAAACTTCTCCCGCCTTGCGCGAGGAAAAGAGCTCCTTTTTGCCCGAGAGGGTGTTAGTAAAGAAGAGAGGAGCCTCACTTTTTGCGGGCTCACTTTTGCGCGAGAAGAGGGAGGTGAGCCAGGTCATAGCAATATTCTACCGCACGGTGTCTTATACAGGTTAGAGCCACCGCTTCATTCTGAAATAGGCGAAGAAAGTGATGGTAAGGGCAACCATTATGCCAACCACAATCCAGAAATCACCCGGTTGGCCAACGAACGGCAAATATTCTGTGTTCATGCCGAATACCGAAGCGATAAGCGAGAGCGGGAAGGTTACGAAAGCCATGATGGTAAGGATCTTCATAACCTCATTTTGGGAGGTGTTAAGGAGTGAGTCGTTCGTAATACGTAGTTCGTGCGCAATTTCTCGGTAGGATGATGCTAGAGATTTTGCATGCGCACGACGGCTTGCAATCTTTGCTGCATGTTCTTCGAAGTATGTACCGAGAAGTGAGCTTGTTGATAGTCCAGCGAGGAATTCAGTCAATGGTTCCTCGTGTCGTGCAAGAGAAGTCTCAAACCGAAGTAAGACTCGGCCTGTGTTTGATATGGCTCGCACCATCTGTCGTTCCTTTCCTGCAAAGATGTCTTGTTCGATGCGCTCGAGTCGTCTGCCAACACGTTCAATTTCTTCTCCAATTGATGTATAGAGGTGACCCAATGCTCGTTCAAGCATCTCACCGACAGGTTTTGAGTTTCCTGAAATGCCAAGCAGCTCCTCAGTTTCGAGAACACGCTGCAGATTGTGAAGGGACTCGACCGATTCATAGCGGGCCGTTATGAGAAACTCCTTTCCAACGACAAAGTCTACTTCTTGAGACCGGGTGCCATCTACAGAACCTGCCACCGGAAAATGGAGGATAAGGTAAGAATAGTCTGGGAATGCGATAGAGAGTGGATAGGGTGTCGGGGTTTGTATTTCCTCACGAATACGTTCATCTATATTGAATTCACACATAACATCCCTAATCTCGTCATCAGTGGGCGACTCAAGATCGACCCATACCGCCTTGCCGCGTTTGTGCCTAGTTATCATTAGGGTAAGTATACGCTCCCGTTGGTGAACCAAAACCCTCGTTCACGCTCTACTCGGGGATATGGGCATCATGATATGATTTGGGTATGAATCCTTCCGAAGAAACAAACGTACTCCCTGGTTCCTTTACTAAGCTCGCTAAGCTTGGTGTGGCGTTGGCACTCATGCTCGCCATTGGGTTTGCGGGTGGCGTCACGGTAGGTGCTGCAGGCGGCAGTCGGATGCTCTCGAACCTCCCTTTACTTGGAGACGGTCTTGACGCAACCCCGGACGCATCTGCAGACTTAGCGGATTTTTGGAAAGCATGGAATGCACTTAACGAGCGGTTTGTGCAGACACAGGCAACCAGCACACCACCGTCGACTGAGAGCAAGATCTGGGGTGCTATCCAAGGTCTTGCTGCTTCCTACGGCGATCCGTATACCGTATTCATGCCGCCAACTGAGGCGAAGAAGTTCCAGGATGATATACGAGGAGACTTCCAGGGTGTTGGTATGGAAATCGGTGTTAAGGAAGGGGTGCTCACGGTTATTGCGCCTCTCAAGGGAACGCCTGCTGAACGTGCAGGTCTGCGCTCGGGAGACAAGATTATCATGATTGATAAAACCTCAACTGATGGTATGTCGACGGATGTGGCAGTGAAGCTCATCCGTGGCGAGAAGGGTACGACGGTTACGTTCATGATTCTGCGCGATGGCGAATCACTCCAAATTCAGGTCGTACGCGATACTATTACGGTCCCAACCATCGAAACAAAACTTGATGAGAGCGGGGTCTATATCATTTCCTTCTATAGCTTTACGGCTAATTCGAGCCAGTTGTTCTCTAAGGCAATGGCTGACTTTAGAAAGTCAGGTTCAACCAAGCTCATGATTGATTTGAGGAGTAATCCTGGAGGGTATCTCGAGTCGGCGGTCTCTGTTGCTGGCCACTTCCTTCCAAAGGGAGCAGCCGTTGTTACAGAAGACTATAAGGGTAAGCAGGAGAATGTTGTACACCGTAGTCGTGGTATCGGAGGACTTCCTAAAGGCACAAAGGTAGTTGTCCTCATTGATCAGGGTTCGGCATCAGCCTCTGAAATTCTTGCAGGAGCGCTTCAAGACGCAAACGTTGCAACACTTGTCGGGACGCGCTCGTTCGGCAAGGGTTCGGTGCAAGAACTTGTTGAGATCAATGGCGGCGCGCTGAAGGTCACTATCGCCCGCTGGCTCACCCCTGCTGGACAGTCCATCTCTGACGGCGGACTCTCGCCAGACATTGAGGTTCCGTACACTAAGGAAGACAGGGAAGCGAAAGCGGATCCACAGAAAGCACGCGGCATACAATTCCTTACGACAGGGAAGTAAAGCGCAATGAAGAAACCGCCCGGCTACGAAGCCGGGCGGTTTTACGCTACTACTGGTTGTCATTGTGTCGCATCTGGTTCAAGACCCTTGCGTCACGATCTGCTCTGAGTAACTTTTCGATGTTCTCGTAGTGTGAGGCCCAAAGGATTCCTCCAACCAGAATTACGCCAAGAATCAGACAAAAAAAGAGCTGACGCCAGCCATCGGATGTCTGCAGGGTCTGGAATCCGTGGAAGTAAAAAAACGAGACTGCTCCAAGCATTGCGCCCGCGATCATTCCACTCAACGTTGGTTCCATCACGTAGTGTGTACGAGCTGCGGATGAGTCGAGCAGCTTGAGAGCCTGAGATCGCTCAAATCCATATAACCTAGGTTCTGACATTGATTCGTCCCTTTCGTATTCGATGAGTCTAATTAGAGATAACCAATAAAATCCAAAATCGTCAATTTGCCCTATGGCCCCAGGACCGGTAGGATGCCTATATATGAAAGTTGTACTACTGAAAGACGTTAAGAACACGGGCCGTGCCGGAGCTGTCGTTAACTGTGCAGATGGCCACGCACAGAATTTCCTTATTCCTCGCGGTATGGCTGCACTCGCAACACCCGCAAACCTTAAGCAGGCTGAGCTTCGTATAAAGCAGGGCATTGATCGAAAGGAGCTTGATGTGAAGCTTATCCAAGACCGTCTCTCGGCACTTTCTGAGGAGCGCATCGTTATCCTCAAGAAGGCGAACGAGAAGGGACATCTCTATGATGCCGTTGACGCCGCTGATATCGCAAAAGCAACACAACTTCCAGTTGATGCGATAAAGATTGAGAAACCATTTAAGGAGCTGGGTACCTTTGATGTGCCCGTTTCGCTCGGCGAGAGTTTCGGAAAGCTCTCGATTACAATCGAAGCAGAATAAGCAAAAGAGGATATAGATAAAGGCGGCCCGGGGAGGGTCGCCTTTGTTTAGTCTTACAAGACTGCCGTTGTCGCGATTTGCGACTCCTCTTCCTTCTTTACCGGAAGAACGCATTCCCGAGGGAATACGTGACGCTGATCTACACGTGGACGTACAGGTTAATCCTGGGTCCCGGAGAAGCTTGTTTGTAAGGTGCTGTTTGAACGTTACCTACGCTCGAGAGGACTCCTTAATGGAGCAGAATGTCGAATCAGGTGAAGTCCCGGGAATCGGGTACCTAATGTTCAGGGTCTGGCTCAGACGCTGTCGGCCGCGGATCTTCACGGGGAAGATCACGACGTCTCTTGGTCCGGGTCTTTATAGGTAGGTTGAAGAACCAGATAGAGAAGGCGCCCAGCACCAGACCGAGCACGAAAGACAATCCGTGCATCGGAGTGAAACCCAAGAGATTGTCTCTCTCAACTTCAAGCCTTGCCGCGTCTTCACGGTAGCCGAGAAGCTTGGCGGGGTCCGATTCCTCGGGGTTCTTGTAGGCGGCTGCGCGCAGGTTGTTGTACTGCTGACGCGTGAGCGTCACCAGATTCGGGTCTCGTACAGCCGGAGCTGCCTGGACCTCAGTCCTGCGCGAAGCCTCGATGGCAACGCCGCACGAGTGCCAGACGCTCTTCGTGAACGACGTGGACACACCGTGTACGGTTACTGTTGATGTCGGAGTCGCGCGCATGAAGCGTGCGCGACGTTCAACCTCAGCAGTGCTGATCTTGAGCTCGGCCGCCTGTGCGGCGACCCAGCTGTTCTTGCAGAGATTTCTCTCCGCATTGGTGACGATGATCTCTGGCTGGGGAGCCGGACGTGCCGGTGCGATCAGAGCCGCCACGGGTCGAGCCTCGGGACGCGCCGTCTTCTCTTCGGGGGCCTTCTGGCAACCGACGAGAGCGACCGCGGCCAGTATTGGCGCAATCCACTTCAACATAACAATTCTCCTTCTTTCGATGTTCTGATTGATGATCCGGCGGGTGAATGGCAGGAAGCCGTTTCCACATACGCCGAGGAATCTCCGGATAGATATTAAAACATATACGAGCATGTGTCAAATTGTATGAGATACGAAAAAGGCCGCTCTAAGGCGGCTTTTTCGTATGTGTGGCTTACGCTGGAACCACGTCCACAACTTTCTTTTGGACAACACGTCCATCAAAGTTGGTCTTGCGGCGGCTACGGAAGGAGACCTTACCCACAACCATGGAGTAGAGGGTGTGGTCATGGCCAACCTTTACGTTCTTGCCTGCCTCGATCTTGGTACCGCGCTGGCGCACGATAATCATGCCTGGGCGAGCTGCCTGGCCATCAGAAAGCTTAACCCCGAGGAACTTCGGGTTCGAATCATTGAGGTTTTTTGCTGATCCTCCAGCCTTTGTACTTGCCATACGTTATACTTTACTTAGGTATGACTATAGCAGACGGTACACAGAGAGGCAAGGCGCTCCTAGGCCGTATTCCGCCTGATATCCTCGTTGTTTTAGTGCTCATCCTCTCCGCGACCTTGGCCTTCGGGCTTGGGGTCCTCGCTGGGAAAGATATGGTTAAAGCAGAAGGCAAGGACGGATTCTGGATAGAGCAGCTCCCGGAGAAGCCGCTTCCGAGCGCTAGAGGCCCTGCGGCCGCCATAGAAGCCGTGAAAGTAGCTAAGCCTGCAATTCCTGTGGCTACATCGGGGACGTACTTAGCCTCAAAGAACGGTACCAAGTACTATCTACCGACTTGTGGGAGTGCGAAGCGGATAAAGCCAGAAAATATCGTTTGGTTCCAGACGAAAGCAGAGGCTGAAGCTGCAGGGTATGGTCCGGCTGCAAACTGTCCGGGGCTCTAGGGTAGAATAGGGAAATGATAGTACTCGATGTTGAGACAACCGGCCTCGTGCCAGAAAGACACTCCATCCTTTCATTGGGAGCACTCGATCTCAATGACCCGACAAACCAGTTCTACGAGGAGTGCCAGGTATGGGACGGGGCAGAGATTGAAGACGAGGCACTTGCCATAAACGGATTTAAGAGGGAAGAGGTCGTGGACCAGGGCTCAAAGAAGCAGACTGAGGAAGGTCTCATTCGAGCGTTTGTCGCGTGGGCTATGGACCGGCCGAAAGAGCGAACGTTAGCGGCACAGAACGTGTCCTTTGATTTAGAGTTCGTACAAGCGGCATGCAAGCGCGCAGGTATCGAGTGTCCATTCGCAAAGCGGACCATCGACGTTCATTCGATTACCTGGTTGCATATGGTTACGCGTGATATTGAGCCACCAACAAGAAACGAGCACTCTGCAATAAATCTTGATGCGGCACTCGCGTACTGCGGTGTGCCGGGAGAACCAAAGCCACATAATGCGCTCACTGGCGCGTATTGTCATGCGGAGGTAATTTCACGCATAGCGTATAATAAAAAACTATTGTCCGACTTTAGTTCATTTGATATTCCATGGGAGACGAACCGATAATTACGACACCAACAATGAGTCTGTACGCCCCTGATGAAGGGGAGTCTACGCAGGAGCGTAACCAGGAAATGGGAAACGTTCTTACGCGCGCTATTGAGGAAGGGAAGCACGACGTACCAAATAATCCAGCGCCACTTGTTTGCAAGCCTACGCAGATTGAGAGCTGGAGAGTCTTTAAGATTATGGCGGAGTTCGTTGACGGGTTTGATCTCTTGAAGAAGTACGGCCTTGCTGCAACGTTCTTCGGAAGTGTCCGCACGCAGCCCGATCATCATTACTACCAGGAGGCCGTTGAACTTTCGGCAAGACTCGCCAAGGAAGGCTACGCCGTTATTACAGGCGGTTCGGCCGGGATCATGGAGGCAGGGAACAAGGGTGCACATGATGCTGGTGGCTCATCCATCGGTCTTAATATTCGGCTTGAGGACAACCAAGCTAACAATTCGTACCTGACTGATTCATTTACTTTCGAGCACTTCTTTGTGCGCAAAGTGATGCTCGCATTTGCATCGCGTGTCTATATTTATTTCCCGGGTGGCTACGGCACACTTGACGAGTTCACTGAGATTCTCACGCTGGTGCAGACCAAGAAGATTAAGCAGATTCCAATCGTGCTCTACGGAAAGGGATTTTGGGAGCCAGTTGTGGAGATGTTCCGAACACATCTTCTCGAGGGGTATGCAACTATTAGCGAAGAGGACCTTGCACTCTTCCATGTTGTTGATTCTGTAGACGAAGCGTTCGACTACATCAAAAAGACCGTTACCGATTGCTAGCCATACGCATATGGGACTCGACTACAGCCAGAAACGTCTAATCTCGAAAGCGCTTCATAGCAAGAAGCACGATCCGAGGAGTGAACGTTTACGAAAGTACGCGTTCCTGACGGGTGTTATGGGAATGTTAGTGTCCCTCGTGCACCTCATCGTCACAATCATTCGGTAGCGTGATATCCTGATGTGTATACAAGCCTACGCACGATCCATGCAACGCCACAAGACGAAGAAGCACTCTGCTCACAAGACAAAGGTCAGGGGCCCTGGACTTGAGGTATATGCATTCTGGACCGGATTTGCCAGCACGCTAATTAGTCTTCTTCATGTGCTCATTGTTGCAACTAAAGGGTAGGGAATCATGAAGCGCTTCTACAGCATATCGAAAGCACAACTTATTGTTCTGTGGGTGTTTGGAGCTGTTGCAACGTTCTGGTCTATCGAGAAGGCAAGCTACTCGCACTACACGGCGAACTACACATTCCCTGAACTTATGGGTTGGCTTATTCCGCTTGTACTATTTCTGTATACGCTCGGCTGGCGCGATCGACAGACTAAGAAATAGTTATGGATGCACCAAAGAAGAAACCAGCACCAGCATGGATTCCGAAGGGAAGTCCTACTGGGTTTTCGAGTAAGGGAGTGAAAAAGCCGGTGCGTGCCACGTACTACGGAAAGAAAGCGCGGTAGGAGACAAGGTGTTAGTATGCGGATTCCGGCCCCTGGTACAACAGGAAACCGGACCGAGATGGTGGCTACCATCACACAAACTGCCTTCACGGGCAGTTTGTTGTTTACAGATATAGAAAAGGGCCGGGAGTGTTTCCACTCTTCGATAGATGACATAGCAGCACTCCTTTCCGTGTAAATCGCACACCCTTAGAAGTAATTCAAAAAGTGAAGCCGAGGCAGGGAAGTGTCTTCAGTAAAGTCCTATAAACCACTTCCCCGGACCTCTTTTTTTGAAATCGGGGAAGTGGTCCCTTTTGTGCAAATTAGCGCACCACTAATCATGCAGAGGAAATTCCGGAGGCAGGTCCGGCTGAAGGAGATACCTTAAGAGGGAATAGAGAAGTACAAAAGGTCCCTAGGCAGGAAAGCAATAATTGAGATCTAAAGCCCTTCTGGGAGCTTCTTGAATGTACTTCGTACAATATATCTTTTGCGTAGTACAATCTACCTAAACACTGGGCTGTATTCTGGCAAATAAGTGTGCTTATTGTGCATGAACTTGTCTTTCATTCACCTATGCGTTCCCCCTGAGGGCATTGATGTATGTGTTTCGACACTTCTGGTGAAGCTTTATCTTTCTGGCCCACCCCTGGCCTTACTCCCCAAAGAGTTAATCTCTTATGGTTAGGGGAGTCTCACTTCCCTGTCTATCGCAGACTAGATCTATCTAGATCTTGAGTGATAGAAAACACCCCGCATAACGCGGGGTGTTTTCGTATCTAGAGCGCCTGCTCGGTATAGTACTCAATCTTAATATCGTCCACCCACTCAGTGCCAGGGATTATTGAAAGAACCTTCCCAAACACCTTTGAATCCTCTTCACGCACAACAATCGGGTGATAGGTACCGTATCTATTCTCAGGATTGAGGTATACAACCTCATCAACCCGCTCAAAGCGCTTAATAACAGCCATGTTTCCGAGGATGGCCACTACCCTGTCCCCATTCTCAACTTGATCCGTAACCTCAACGATAACGTAGTCGCCGCTATGGATCCCTGCATCCTGCATGGAGTCCCCTACGGCGCGTACCGCTGCGATATTCGTGCTCTCTCGACGGCCTCCAATGAGGCTTCGGTCTATAACGATGTACTCGCCGAAGCTTTGCTCTGCATACACATCCATAGCGTCGCAACCAGCGGAGGCTATAACCGGGACCTGGATGAGGTCGGACGAAAGCTGGGACCCCACGCCTTCAAGAAGAGCGATGCCGCGATGCTGAAAACGATTCCTTGTTATAAGTCCCTTCTTCTCAAGGCTCTCGATACGCTGCGTAACACTTCTGAGTGAACGGAGCTTCAGTGTGTCACGCATCTCCGTGATGGTTGGAGCCTGTCCATGCTTCTCCGTGTGTTTTTGAATAAGCGTGAGTGTTTCTTTCTGTGCTGGAGTGAGTGCAACGAGCTTTGTCATAGATGTATCGTACACCCCGTCTGTATGAGCGACAATACACAACTTGTGCATTTTTCCACACAATATACACAACTATATCGAGTCAGCTTGAATACTTTACGTACGTATGTTTTTGTAGTATTATATGTACGACCTGTTCATTAGAAAGTAATTGTATGCGTGCCAGTGCCAGTATTGTTATCGACAACCTTTTTCCAGAAGCTACGTGTCTTGAACTCAAAGGGCGGACACAAGACGGACTCGAATCACTTACTCCACATGAGCGCATAGTCCTAGCGTTTATGTGTCACGGCCTAACCGCTGAAGGAATTGCTACGAAGAAAGGTAGCTCGGTTGAGACCGTGAGAACCCAAATTCGCAGACTGCTTTCAAAGCTTGGGGTCTCGAACAATGTGGCTGCAGTTGCCCTTGCGATTCAGTACGGCGGGTATAGATCAACCGTTGAGGAGATATTTTCAGCTGCCGATCGATTCGCATAGCATCAGAAAGACAGCCGCCGCACCCGTGTTGGTTGCGGCGGCTTCTGCTTTCTTTTATGAGTTAGTACTCAATAGTAATGGGAAATGAAACTGAGCGAGCGTTCTCTGCCATGCCAGACGGGTTGTCATTCATAAAGACGAGGACGGCTTCACCGATGTACGTCTCTGGAATTTGAATGGTTCCTACGAACGGCACAAACTCAGACGTCATCCACTCCCCTTGCGCCTGAGCGTATCCGGTTGCGATAACTGAGCCTGCACTGTCACGTACTTCAATCGGGAAGGATGCTTCGAAGTACCAACTGCCACGAGCCTCACCCTTTACGATAATTGGCTTCCCTGTTACAGACGCTGGTGTTGGGGTAGTAACACGGATCAGGTCAGCTGACGCGTTCACATACGTTGGATCCGGCGGTGGCAGCTCTTCCGCATAGGTACGGCCATCATTGGTCTTGCACTGGCGAGGGTAGCTCTCCATTACAGGATATACCGCGGCACAGTCAGCAAAGGAACGGATTTCAGAATCGTTAATTACTACTGCCTGCTTCTCAGATTTGGTCATAAACCAGAGAGCAGCGCCAATAGCAGCGATCACAAGCACGGCGAGAATTAAGTTTGCTTTCATAGATATATGTTACCCCAGGTAGCTATCGAAATAGATAGCATGGCAGGTATAGCCGCCTGGGTTCTTTTGAAGATAGTCTTGATGTTCCTCTTCTGCTCTATAGAACTGAGTAAACGGCTCTAAGGTCGTAACGACAGGGTCACCCCATCGTCCGGACTCATTAACAAGACGTATGAAGTCCTGGCCCTCTTTCCGCTCTTCTTCGTCTTGATAGAAGATCGCAGAACGGTATGAGGACCCCACATCATTCCCTTGTCGATTCAAGGTCGTTGGGTTATGAATCTGAAAGAAGAAGTCGAGGATTTTCTTGAACGACGTCTTCTCAGAGTCGTAGGTTATTTCAAGTGCCTCAGCATGTCCAGGATGATTTTCGTAGGTAGGGTTCTCATTCTCGCCGCCGGTATACCCGGCTTCAATACTAAGAACTCCCTCTTGCTCCCGAAAGAGCTCCTCTAGTCCCCAGAAGCATCCTCCCGCGAGATATGCTTTCTTTTCCATTAGGGGTTACGAATATCGAGCACCTGTGGAATGGCATCGTCCGCAACAGCCTGACTCACACGGCGAGACTCATTTACTTCGTTAACAAGCTTCTTATTCTCCTTCTTCAAGCCGCCAATGCGGAAGCTGTCCTTAACTGCAGAAGGAATAGAGACAAGGAGACTCACCACAATTCCGGCAGCGAATGCCATAAGGATAAGGAGCGCAAGCGAGCTTTCGAACTGCCACCCCATAAACGAGAGTTCAACAACAGCGGTGTTCTGAAGAGCGAATAAAAGTGCTGCAACACCCAAAAGAAAACCAAGAATTAGTGAAAGTATCATACGTACAGTATACGCATGAACTTCATGAAGATTGCATGTGGTTAGCAGACCCTGGAGCAGAATACGCTCCGTGAGCTGCTGCAGCCCTCACAAACAAGGAAATGGAGGTGGCAGAAATCGTTGGCACAGTTTACGTATTTCTCCGTTGGAGCCTGGCAGAAATGGCACCGCCCAACGATCTCCCGGTCTCCGCCAAAGTGCATGACCTTACGATCATCAAACGTATAAAGTCCCCCAACAAAATCCTGCCCAGGGTACTTCTCCATGTACCCGTGTATCCCGTTATCAAGCTGGTATACGTCAGAAAAGCCATTCTCAAGAAGAAGGGCTGACATTTTCTCGCAGCGTACGCCGCCGGTGCACACCGTAAGGACGGTCTTCTCTTTGAGTCCTTCGAGCTTAGGAAGCGCCTTCGGGAGATCGCGGGAATTCTCAAGTCCTGGATTAATAGAGTCCTTGAAGTGCCCTGACTGGAATTCGTAATCATTACGCATGTCGACGATAACGAAGTCCTTCCCCTCTTCGTACCACCGTCGAAGTTCCTCGGGAGCAAGGTGCGTAGCCGTACGAACTCGGGGATCAACCGTTGCTGGGAACTGTGTCCCGACAATTTCCTTTCGGACTTTAACAGAAAGCTTCGGGAATCCTTTCCCAGTGCCTACACTCCGCTTTACCTTCATGTCGCTGAATCGTGCGTCTTTAACAAGCTCGTGAGCGAATCTCTCCGTGTTCTCAACGGTGCCCTCTACAGTGCCGTTTAGACCCTCCTCCGCCACGAGAATACGTCCAACGAGATTATGCTCAGAACAGCGAGTGCGTAGCCATGACGCGAGGGTCTCGGGGTCCTCAACGGTTACATATTTATAGAAAAGCAGTATCTGGGTCTCCATTTACTCAATTCTACAGTAAAAGAAAAAAGGAGGCAGTAGCCCCCTTTATTCCTTCTACAGTGTGTTTAGTTTGTGAGGGTCCACGTCACTCCCTTAATTGGGAACGAACCGCCAAGTGCTGCACCAGAGGTAACTGAGGCAACATCAAGCATGAGCGTCTGTCCCGCGGATATACCGCTTGTCGAGTTCAAGTTGGCCTTAATCGTGAAGATGCGGAACTGGCCCGGGGGGATAGTAGCCGGAAGACCTACGAACGTATGACCATTCTTGAAGAGACCTGCTCCAGACGTTGTGAAGCGAGAACCGCTCTTGTCGTCATTAGTTGAGAAGCTCAGTATCGCGTTGGTGGAAGCAGAACCGTTTTGCTTCAGGGTGAACCCATCAATAGAGGCGGCATCCTTTCCTGGATTCGCTACCTTAATGTAGACCACGGGAACTGATGCGCCAGGGACCGCGTTTCCTCCTGAGAGAAGTGCTATTGGGCTAATAGCAAGCATGCCTCCCTTCTTGGTTGAAGAGTTGCTTGCAGAGGTTGAGCCATCTCCAATAACGAGCGTGCTCGTAGCGATGATGTTTATGTTGGCACGCTTATCCCCAAAGAGCGTCACGTCATAGGACCCGTCCTTGAGGCTTTTAGTAACATGCGTCATCCAATCGCCATCTTTTGTGCGGATGTTTCTACTTTTGAATGCAGTCTTTCTGTTCTCGTCTGTAATAAGGAGGTATACAGATTTAGCACCTATAGCCTCACCTGAAATGGTCGGCTTTGCTTTGCCTGTTTGGAGAGTGTCTTCGTCTATTAGGGCATCAACAACAACGAGTTCAACTGAACAGTCTGTCTTCCTTCTATTGTCGGTAAATTGGAAGGAGTATGTCTCGTCTTTGTCTGGAGTAACGGTTATCGAGTCTTTGAGATGCACCTCGTCTTTGTCTCGATCAATAACCTTCGTGGCATTCTTTCCTTCCCACGCAATAGTAACCTCGTCGCCCTTCTGCACAAGGATCTTCCCTTTCTTCTTAAAGGATGCGTCGTCAAAGGACGTTGTAACGGTGAGTTCGCAGGATACTCTTGAGCTTGCTGCTGACGCAGTGAACGGGATAAACGCGAGTGCCATAATGGCTAATATGCTTAGTGTCTTTAATGGGGTGTATGTCATACGTAAGGATCTAGATGCAAAGTTAGTCTTAAAACCGTAGCACGGAAAGAAATATGAAGAGGAATATGCTTCATGAAGTTGAGAACGCAAAACTCCTGAGGCACAATGCTTCAGGAGTTAAGACGTATAAGACGAGTGGTGTCTTACCGAACCTGCACCGTGTCTCCAACAATAGGGTCGCTGGTTGACTGGATGAGCAGAACACCGCTGCGTGGGTGAATACCAGGAGCGGTAGCAATGGCGGTAGACGCGTTTGAAGCTTCCATCGTCATAACTTCTCCTGCAGTGTTTACGTATGCGTAGGTCGCTGCGAATGATACGCCAGGGATGGCGACAACTGCTGCAAGCGCGAGCGATCCGAGTAGTAGTTTCTTCATAGCAATACAATAGGTTAATTAATCGTTAGTACTTGCTACTAACCATGTGTGAATACTACGCGCAGCATCATGAAGTCGGCATGAAGCGTTCATGTTACTCCCCTACCTCGAGATGTCTGGTGAAGTGTTGCTTTATGGTGTTGTCGAGCGCTTTGCTGAACTCTATGGCGTGCTTTGGCGAGAGCACAATCTCAGAAATAAGCTGCCCAACCTCTGTGTTTGGCCGTACATAGGCGAACTGAATGATGACCGCATCGTCTGAGACGGTTACTTGCGTAGCGTTTACGAAGGTTGCGTTCGTGTTCGGTGCGGCTGAGATAGCAATTTGTTTCTTTTCCATAGGTATGAGGATTATGAGAATACGTTTCGAACGGCCTCGATAAGACCAGCGAGAATGGCAGTTATGATCTCCCACCCGTCCTTCACGTAGTTCCAGACAAAGGTGAAGTTATCTTCTCCTGTTGGCGATTGTGCTATATCGCGAATCGAAATGCCGAAATAAGACAGCGCAAGGATCAATATGATTATGAGGATGATGAATCGTACCATTGCCTCCAGTATACTAGTCTCGATGCCTTCAAAGAAGCACGATGTGCACGTAGCGGCTGCCCTTCTTCATCTGAAGAAAGCGGACCCAATACTACATAGAGCGGCGCTGCCTCTAAAGGATCACTTCGTTCCCCGCTCCACGGCGCAACGACGCTACTCCGGACAGAAGCTCTTCTCCTCTCTTGCAGCGAGCGTAACGGGCCAACAACTCTCAACGAAAGCCGCCGACACTATATGGGAACGGCTCGTTGTTGCGTGTAAGGGAGAGGTTACACCCGAAGCTATTCAAAAGCTCCGTCTGCCAACGATGCGTAAGGCCGGGCTCTCTGCAGCTAAATCAAAGACTCTTAAGGAATTGTCGAAAGCGGTGCTTAAGGGAGAACTTGATTTGCCCGCACTCCGGAAGATTCCTGAGAAAGAAGCCATAACAAGACTTTCTTCGGTGTGGGGTATTGGCCGCTGGACTGCGGAAATGTTTCTTATGTTCGCACTTGAACGAGAGGATGTGTTCTCTCTGGGAGATTTAGGACTAAGGCGTTCTATGGAGAGTCTCTATGGATTACCTAAAGATGTTGCCGTACAGGAGCTCGAAGTTATTGCTCTCCGGTGGTCTCCGCATCGGACGTTTGCGTCAAAGGTGTTGTGGCGTGTCCGGGACGCTTAAAGCTGGAACCCTTCTGCAACACGTGGTAGGTTCTGTCTAGATACAGGGAGAACATCAATGCCACTTTTCATTTGTGATGAGTGCAGTGGTATAGAGAACACTGCATTAGGAACATCGTTCCTGAAATCGACCGGTAAGTTCTATGGACTTCTCGTGAAGGATCATTCGAAAGTAACGGCTCTTTGTTCCGAATGTACGCCACCAGAACGAGCACATCGCCGGCCTTCATTAACCTGGCACGGTGAGTTTCCGAAGGTCATTGCCACTGAGCAAATGGTTCGTGAGTGTGGACTTTGGCCGCACCCACTAATCGGAACGTACAGCGGCTTCATGCATCTTGGAAAGTTTGAGTACTTACGCCCACAGCTTGAACGACAAAAGCGAAATGCTGCGCGCAGACTTAAGCGCAAGAAATCAAGAGGAGACCCATGAGCGGGTCTCCTCTTCTGCTTTGTATAGCTGGCTGTCTGGGACGATGTTGGAACCTTTCTGCAACGTATGCTACGTTCTGTCTAGATAAACAAGGAGGCCATTGTGGCAAGATCATTGGCATACGTACCCGTCTTCTTGGTCGAAAAGATCAAAAGGGCTTTCGGGTGCCGTACATATCAGGTCGAGGGCGGGGTTGTACTCAGCGTCCTTATCGCTGTGGCACTCGTCACACGAAAGGGCGGAATTGAATACATCGGCGTTGCGGCGGTTTTCTTTACCTTTATGCACGCAACGATTGCTGAATACATGAGGGAAGCAGAGGCTCTTCGCGCCTCCGGTGCCCCTGACCCGAGCCTTGTCAGGTGCTACTACAAACTTCCCCGTTACTTTTACGCCAAGGAGTGTTGTTGGTTCGCCTACTTCTTCCTACTCGGGGCGAATTCGGCGCTGGTTGGTGTGATTATATTTCTGCTCTACCAACCGTGGAGGAAGTTATGGAGGTCGTACCACCCTTAATAGCTTGTTACCGCGTAACGGAATTCCGTTCACGCGGTTTTCCTATTTTATTGCTGCCAGTCTGGGACGATGTTGGAACCTTTCTACGGCTTATGTTTGACAAATGTCAATAATGAACTATTATATATAAAGGTTTTGTACCAACACGGAGAATAATAGTGTCTAGATTCAGTCGCGATAACCGTTTACTACTGGCTATTGGACTCAACGAGTTCCTGGAGTCAGCACGCCGACTCTCTACACTTGTTCAACAGTACGTCCCGGGCGCTCAGATCGAAGTCCTTACCTGTGAGGATAAAACTACCTACGATTACTCGACAGTTTCATTTCCACATGAAGAAGTCGAGGAAGCAATGAACAATCGGAAAAGATACTTGCTATCAGAAGTTTCCGAAGACGTGTGGCGGCGTTCGTATAAGCTGCAGCTGACGATTCGAAGCGGCACTGGCGACGCGCTCATGTTGTGCCTTTCGGTTGACCGGCACAGAGAGCCGCACAGGCTCATGTTCTACTACCAGTGCATTCCTGATGCTGTAGAGACCGACTTGAAAGTCTTCACGCGGCCGAGCTTTATGTTCAGTATCGGCAAGGGCCGCTTTAGAAGATCGAAGTTCAACTGGGACTTTGGAGAGCGAATCAGCACATCTGACGCTTAACTCGCCACTTCATCAAGTCAGTGTTGCCATAATACTTCCCATCGAAAGGTGGGGAGTATTTCTATTGCTGGCAGTCTGGGACGATGTTGGACCCTTTCTGCAACATATGGTACGTTCTGTCTAGAGTATTTTCAGGAGGAACTCATGGCTCTGACAGCGCGCCTGCAGCTTGTCCTCTCTGAGAAGGACATGCAGCGTATTGAAAGGATTCAAGTCGATACAAACGCTGAATCAAAAAGTTCAACCGTTCGTGCCGCACTTGATCTGTATTCCCTGCTTTTGCAGGAGAGAGACGCAGGCAGCACACTGCAACCCATCAATCAGACCGAAGCCGGTCTACGAGAGAGGGAGATATTAATTCTCTGACAGGGGCACTTCGGTGCCTCTTTCGCTTTATGTATTGCTGCCAGTCTGGGACGATGTTGGAACCTTTCTGCAACACATGCCTCTATAAGAGACACATACCGAAGCATCTTTACTTTTCTAGATTTAAATATATATTCACAAAGGAAACAACTTGCGGGAGAAACGCAATGTACGTCAAAAGTAGCTTCATGATCTGGATGCCGCTTCTCATGCTGCTGTCCGGACTCTTCCTCGGGTTCTATCCGCCCGTGGCCGAGCCAATCGCCGCCTGGTCCTTCACACCCATCTTCTTTGTGCTCGTGCTGCTCTGGACCCTGCTGGTCTGGTATGCGGGCTTTCAACGCTCGAAAGGCGGTGTGCTGGGACTGGTATTCGGTCTCTTACCCGTCCTCACCCTGAGGACTGCCATGGAAGACGAAACGCCGGCCCTCCTCGCGCTTCAGCTGAATGCCGGCTCCCTGGCGATCTGCGGGGCCGCCTTCCTTCTGATGTTCGGTCTCGGCTACGGCAAGAGGCCCGCCGAAAAGAAGGTCGGGCTCGAGCAAACCTCATATCGGTTCTAGCCGCTGCCGCCTACAGAAGTCGTTCGACTTTGTTGGGCGGCTTTTGTTATTTGTTGCTGGCTGTCTGGGACTATGTTGAAACCTACTTACACAGGCTCGTACCTTGATGCATCCACTTCAAGAGGCGCATTCGCGTAACCAAATTTCTGGAGTTCCTGCAGATAAACAGTTAGAAAGTTTGAAATCGATCCTAAGCGCTCAAACTGATACACGTGCCGTAGCTCATGGGGTATAAACCTCGTCTCATTTCCACGTACAAGATAGATGCCATACCCAAGCGTGAGCCCGATCATCGTTGGTCCAAGCAAGCCGATTGAGAGAGCTGCCGCTCGCAGCTCTTCGTCCTCAGGCTTAGGGAGTTCAGTTACTTCAGAGATGCGCACGCTCTCTGGGTGCTGGACACCCACTCTCCTAGCCGCTTCCATCTCCTCTACTGTTAACGATCTCCCCTCTTTCAGGATTTGAGCGGAATGGTCCTCTGCCCATGCGACAGCCTTCGGGAAGAGTTCGAGGAGTTCATCCATATCAAGATTCTATCAAACATTGCTGGCAGTCTGGGACGATGTTGGAACCTATATAAAGTTTTGAGGCGGCTCACGGAGCCGCCTCGTCACTTCCAAGTTCGTCCGCATGCTTGAGTCGAAATTTGCGAAGTATCTCGGGCGCATCCGGGTTGTACTCGGACATTCGCACGAGAATCTCCTCAGTCTGCTTCAGAGTGAGGGGTGGCGCATTCCTGCATTCTAGCCACCGCTTCGCGCTCGGATTGTCGCTCTGCTCAGCCATACGCACCAGCTCTGCCTCGTACTCTTCTTCAGACATGCCTAAAAGAGGATCAAACATCTTGAGTTCTCCTTGTGGCCCAAACAGCCTTCTAATCTAAATACTACACCCAATAGGGGTTTAAAAGAATTGCTGGCAGACTAGGTATCGAACTTACAAATATGACATCGGATTCAAATACGCATCAAGCGGTGCAACCGGCATAATGGCACCTCCCGCAGTACACCCAGTCCCGGTTGGAAGTCCTTGCTGCCTTCTCCAGTTTCCAAGATCCATAATCTTGAAGCCAGCTGACGCGTACACGCTGAAATGGAGGTGTGGACCAGTTGCGTACCCAGTCATACCGGAATTTCCGATAACCTGACCGGTGGTAACGGTCTGGCCCGCTGACACTGAAATCGAAGAGAGATGCGAATAGGAGGTTGTAAGGCCGTTCGCGTGCTTTATCGCTACCCACTTCCCAAAAGAGTAGCAACCAGGAACCGAGTCGGTGTTCCCTGTGCCTGCAACGGTTCCGGAGAGTGCGGCAAGGACCGGCGTACCAACGGGCATGCCAATATCGATGGCATTGTGTCCAGAGCCATTATAGATCTGCGAGTTTGCGGTTGCGAACGCCGTGTTCCCGAAATACTGCGTTATGCAGCGTGAGTTCCCGAGTGCGCCAGCCTTCCCTGCGCAACTCTGTGCAAAGGTTGAGGAGTACGGCCATGCGAGCACACCGGTCTGGGACGCCGGTGCCGCTCCCTGTCCCACAGACGTGAGACTGTTCTCAAGGCTTGAGAGTGCTTGCTCAAAGATCCTCCTCTCTGCCTGCTTCTTTGCTATGAGATTCTGGTATGCACTCTCCTGATTCTTTGTTTGCGCGAGGAGTCTATCCTTCTCGCTCTTGGCAATGTCCAAGGAACGCTTTTGCGTTGAAAGGTCAGTAGCGAGTGAGGTAAGTTCGTTCTTCTTTGCGTCAACGTCCTGCTTCTGGTTTGAAAGTTCGTCTTTTGCTTTTGCAAGATTTGCAAGATTCGCGCGAAGTGCAGAATTGAGTGAGGCTGCGTCATCAACGGCTGTCCACGCTTCGGTTAAGTTACCTGCGGCGAACACCTGTTCAACGAGTGAGACGTCAGCAGCTTCTGCCATATTGCGAATGGACTGCTCTATGGTGCGTTTGTCGAGCGCTATGAGCTGCTCGGTGTCTTGAATATTGTAGGAAAGTTCCTCGAGCTTTAGGTTCGTTGATGAAATTCTGTTCTGCGTTAGATCGATTTGCGAGGTTGTCTGCCTACGGGTGATATCAATCGATTTAATTGCGGTTTGAAGCGTCTGAGATTGTCCGTTCAGGATTGTGCGCTGCCGCTCCGCCTCAGCGATCTCCTTTTCGAGATCTTTGATGCGCTGGGCATGTTCGTTTATCTGGCTCTTAATCTGTTCCTCAGTCTGGGCACGTACGTCGCTCGGTACAATCGCGCCAATAAGCGAGAAAGCGGTAAGGAAAGAAAAGGCGAGTACTAAGGAGCGTAGGATCTGCATCCCCTAGAGTATAGCAAGTGCGGCCCGAATACGGGAAGATGCCTCCTCTGTGCCTAAAATGGAAATAAGGGTGAATGGGTCTGGAGACCGCTCAGCGCCGGAAAGTGCATAGCGTGTAGGCCATAGAACTGCTCCCCTTCCTCCCTTTATGAGAGCCTCCTGACTATCCGCAAATGGCATAAGCGCCATCTTAACGGCTTCTGCCGGAAGCATCGCTGGAAGACCTTCCAAAAGCCCCAAAATGCCCTCCAGAGCCTCTTTTGTAAGGCCCGCGCGCTCTGCTGGCTCCTTCGCTTTGAGGCCCTCTACGGATAATTTTGGGGTTGAAAATAAACAAGAAAGCTCCCCCTTAAGCATGTCTCTAGCCTCAGAGAATGTGTAGGCTCGTTCCTTAAGAAGCGGTACCGCTTTAAACAGACGTGTATCATCCGTAGCGTTGAGCTCTCCGCGCGATACATACTCCTGGTCTGAAAGAAGCCTCATGTGCTCGCGGTTCAAATGCTTTAGTTTGTCTTCGTCGAACTGCGCACCCGAGCGCTGAATGCGCGAGATATCGAACGCTTCGATAAGGCCATAGGGTGTGAAGAACTCCTGGTCCCCGCCCGGGCTCCAACCAAGGAGTGCGAGGAAGTTAACAAGCGTTTCTGGCAGATACCCTTCACGACGATAGTCCAGAATATCTTTCGCACCGTCACGCTTCGAGAGCTTCTTGTTTCCGCCGTCGCCAAGAATGGGCGGAAGCGTCACGAATACGGGTGGCACTTCGTTCAAGGCCTCATAGAGAGAAAGAAACTTTGGTGTAGACGAGACAAACTCTTGACCTCGCATTACATGCGTAACTTTCATTTCTATGTCGTCAATGATGTGTGCGAAGTTGTAGGTTGGGTAGCCGTCGCCTTTGATAAGTATGAAATCGTCAAGCGCTTCCTCACCTGCGGACAGGGTTCCCATAACTGCGTCCTCCCATTCAAATCGCTTAATCGTTGGAACTTTGAAACGAAGCGGCTGTGAGCCGTTCCAAGCGGAAACAGTCTCTGGTCGATGGTCGCGGAACAGGAACGGACGCTTCTCTGCTTCAGCAGTCTTTCGGAACACTTCAACCTCCTCCTCGGTGTAGGGATCCGGGTAGGCGAATCCGGCATCGATGAGTCTGCGTGCGTATGTATGATAGGAATCCAATCGAGCGGATTGAATATACGGCCCATAGGGTCCACCAATATCAATACTCTCGTCCCACCGAATACCCAGCCACTTCAAGGATTCCATCATGTGCCCGATTGCACCCTCAACTTCCCTCCCCTTGTCGGTGTCTTCGATACGAAGAATGAACGTGCCGTTGTGCCTTCTTGCATACAGCCACGCATAGAGCGCCGTGCGGGCGCCTCCTACATGCAGAAAGCCAGTGGGGCTGGGGGCGAATCGGGTACGGACGGTCATAGAGAGAGCTTAGCCGTTCTTCCCTTGGTGTGAAAGACCAATGCGAAGAGCTTCTTCCGCGAGAAGGCGTCCAGCAAGCGGGTTCGCAAACCCCTTTGCAGCTTCGCGCATGCGGCTTGCAACCACAGAATCAGTTCCTATACGCTGCGCTTCTGAAGCGAGAACGTGTGGCGTAAGGTTCGCCTCTTCAAGCACTACCGCTGCACCGGTGCGCGCATACGCATACGCGTTGGTGCGTTGGTCGTGGCTTATAGCTTCAGGAATCGGAATCAAGATAGACGGTACACCCCAAAGAGAGATCTCCGTTATGGAGCCGGTTCCAGCACGCGTAATAATGACGTCTGCTGCTGCGGCTGCTCTGCGCATCGTTTCTGCGTTCATATAAGGGTACGGGTGGTACCTCGCTTCGTGCCCGCTCTTTTCAATAATAACGTTCCCGGTCTTCATGATGTTGTCGAAGTGGTCCTTACCTGTTTGGTGTATCACGTTTGCAAATGACACGAGGTTTGGAAGCGCATCAAGTACGGTTTCGTTAATACGAAGAGAGCCAGAGGATCCGCCAATGATGAAAACCGTAGGGATAGAAGGATCGAGATTCAGTGCAGTAACCGCGTCTATCCGTGGCGGCAGAGTAAGAAGTTCCTTACGGACAGGAATACCAACCTTCGCTACTTTGTTCCGGAGCTTTGCTGGGAATCCTTCGATAGCGCTTTCAAATGCAACGGCAATACGTGTCGCATGCTTGGCACCAAGTAGGTTCGCACGTCCAGGCTTTGCGTCTGATTCGTGCACGATAATCGGGATACCAAGGAAAGAGGCTGCGAGGACCGTTGGGACGCTCGCGTACCCGCCCTTCGAGATAATAACGTCCGGATAGAGCTTAAGGAGTATGAAGAATGAAGTAACGAGCCCCCATGCCGTAACAAAGACATCAGTTACATTTGATAGTGAGAAGTAGCGACGAACCTTTCCGGCAGGAGCCTTCAGAAAGACGATATCGTTGGCGAAGAGTGCCTCCTCGTCATATGGTTTGTCCGCCAAGTAGTAGAGTTGCGGTGGGAGCAACTTCCGTTCCTGAACAAGGTCGTGCAAAGACTCCGCAATAGCAATCAGCGGATAGAAATGCCCGCCTGTTCCCCCGCCAGTAAATACAATCTTCATACTTTAGTAGCCTTTTTATAGCATGGAAACACTCACTCCTTTACTCTAGAGTCTTCTTCTTGCTCCTGTTGGCAGCGACGTTCAGAATAACGCCAACTGAGGCTAGGGCTGCAAGGAGTGCCGTACCGCCGTGCGACACAAACGGGAGCGGAAGCCCGGTTAAGGGCATAATACCGAGCATTGCCCCTATATTCATGAACGCTGATATGGTTAGCAATAAGGTGAGGCCGGTGGCGGCATAGGTACCAAATGCATTCGCAGATTGGGCCGCAATAGCGAATCCGCGTGTTGCGAAGGCCGTGAATAAGATAACGAGAAGTACAGTACCGATGAATCCGAACTCTTCTCCGTAGACGGCGAACACGGAATCCCCTACGGGCTCAGGGAGATAGTTGTATTTCTGTGCGCTCTGGCCGAATCCGCGCCCGAGCATCCCGCCAGAGCCTATAGCAATTAAGGATTGCTGTATCTGATATCCGCTCCCGAGTCCATCCTGTTCGGGGTTAATGAACGTCTTCACACGCTCAAGCGCATAGGGCCTAAAGAACAGAGCTATAGCAACAAAGGCGAGACCGGCGAGGATAATGAGGCCAATATCTCGCCATCTGGCGCCCGCAATAAAGTAGAGTGCCATGCTCGTGGCACCAATAACCAGGATCGTACTGTTGTTTGGCTGCAGTGCGAGCAAAACAATCGGCAGACCTATAATGAGGCCAAACGGGATAAGTCCGTTCTTGAAGTATTTAATCTTTTCTTTTGCGCGGGCAAGGAACAAAGCGAGCATTAGGATAACGGCAGGCTTCAAGAACTCTGCCGGCTGGACCGTAAAGAGACCGAGATCAATCCAACGTGTCGCGCCACCTGCATGCACACCAAGTCCTGGAATGAAGACGAGCGAAGTAACGATGAGCGCGAGAACATAGAACGGGATAACTGCCCGCATGAGGAGCTTCTGCGGCATGAAGCGGATAACCGCGAGTGCTATGAGTCCTGGGATGAGACCAAGAGCGAGCTGTGTGAGGGCAAGCTTGCCAATCGATGCTCCTTCGCGTGCAAGCAGACCAAGCGCAGCTGAAAGGAAAATAGCAGCGCCGCCAACAACTAAGATGGCGACGATGAAGGCGAACGCTCGATCTCCTGAAAGGCGCATATGTTCCCTATTCTATCCTATGGGTGCCATACACTCACCGATCAAAATGATATACAGGGTACAAATATTGACAATAATGCATATTCGTGTATAGTTATAGAGTACCCCTTGAACCTTTTGGAGAGAATACGTGTTTGGAATCAAAACCAGAAAAGCGGCCGAGGAGCAACGTGAGCTCGGGCGTCTCGCACAAGCAGCGCTCGCTGAGCAAAAGCGTCTCGGTGAGATGCTGCGCATGCACATCGAGAAAGCTGCGATCGAAAACGAGCACGGCCACGAACTCCTCGTGAGCGTCATCGAAAACAATGCCGGGTATTACTCGGTCATCGTGAAGCTCAAGGATTCGTACGGCATCCACACGATGATGCAGTTCGATGTAAAACTCGACTCGCTGTACTCGTTGTATGGCCCGCACGGTCCTTCGGAGGACTTCGCGCTCGACGACTTCGAGACCATGGTCGCTCGGGCCTGCACACGGGTTCGCACCTTCAAGTAAGCGGCTTCAGCCGCTAAAGCCGCCTCCTTCAACGGGGGCGGCTTTTCAATATCCTCATTACTTTACTTTAAAAGCGCGAGCGCCAACCCAAAGATTCCCGCAATAATCGTAATAACCCAGTACCGCATCGCAACCTTGTACGCAGGCCAGCCAATCGCTTCAAAGTGATGATGAATTGGTGCAATCTTAAACAACTTCTTCTTGAGAACTTTCTTTGAGAATACCTGCAGGACACTCGTAAAGACGGTAACGGTAAGCGGAAGCGCGATAATCGGAAGAACAGCGACACCTACTCCCTCTCCAAGCACATCCGTTGAGAATGCCGTTATGGCAAGCGCAACGGTTAACGCCATGGTCCCGGTCTCGGACAGATAAAATCTAGCGGGCGGAATATTAAACCAAAGGAATGCGAACAACGCGCCAGAGACACAAGCCGCAAACGCGGCAAGAGACGTCTGCCCTTGCGCAAACGCGATACCTGCATACGTCATGAAAATAATGGCGAACACACCGCCCGCTAAGCCGTCGATACCATCGATAACCCCGCCCGCATAGAGTGCGAGCGTAACCAACATAAAGAAGCCAATGAAAAAGACGCCAAGCTCAACTGGACCAACAAGTGGAATGCCGATACTTGAGACACCGAGCTTCTCGTAGAACCACCAGCCCGCAAACAACCCAAGAAGTGCAACAACGAGAAGGCGCCAGCGAAGCCGGAGCCCCCCATTAGAACGGGTAATTTCAAAGATGTCGTCAACAAGCCCTACACCTGCACCGACTGCAAGCGCAAACAATGGAAGCCAGGTCTGGCTGCGCGTAATCAGATCAAAGGAGGCAAATGGTTCGCCGAACAACATCGCAAGACCCCACAGACCAAGTGCGGTTATAAGCGTCGAAGCCCATACGATAATGCCACCCATGCGCGGCGTTGATACCTCGCGCTCCTTATGAAGCTCGTCAAATAGCGGGGTACCGTTCATGTCCCCCATGCTGTTCCCCTTCCCGCTCTTCTTCTTCCAGGCGCGGTGTTTAAAGAGATAGTGCGTGAGTATGGGCGCGAGTGCGATACCTACGGTGAAGGCGATGACCGACGGGATGAGTACACGCGCTGCGTCGATGATCATACAAATTAACGCTGTTTGTTAATGCCAGCGAAGTATTCGTTGGTTCGGTTCATGAGCACGTTCACGTCCGTGAAGCGTCCATCCCGGGACGAACCAAGTACAACAATCGCGATTGGGCGCCCGATGCCTGCATCGTACACAACGGCTAGGTTTCCGCCGGCAAGGTCCGTGAAGCCAGTCTTTGAAAGAAGCGCGTTCGGGATTCGTGCGATACCCGGGTTTGTGTTCGGTAATGTATGGAGCACTCCCTCACGCGAGCGAATGGAAATTGATGTACTAACAGTAGCGCTCGCTATTTCAGGCGCTATCTGAAGAAGCTTTCCTGAAAGCGTGGCGATGTCCTTTGCTGATCCGTATCCGCCAGAGACTGAGGTGCTCTCGTCGAGGCCGGTACCGTTCAGCGCATATGTCTGTGAAAGTCCAAGAGCTGACGCGGCACTCGCAAGCATGTTCTTACCGGTTGTTGCGCGAGCGATAGCGGCGCTCTCAGCAATAGCAGCGGTTGCGTCGTTTGAAGACGATACGAGCGCAAGACGAGCGAGGTCGCCAAACGCAAAGCTCTCGCCGGCTGAGAATCCGTTGTCTCCTTCGGAAAGAAGCGCCGTCTCGCTTATCGTCACGGTTGCGTTGCTGTCGATGCTTTCTGCTGCAGCGTATACGGTAAGGAGCTTCGTGAGGGATGCCAGTGGAAGCTGAGAACGGCTGTTCTTTTCGTACAGTGTCTCGCCGGTAACGAGGTCATAGACAATAGCTGCCTTCCCTTCGAGGCGCACTTCCTCAAAGGCACTAGACGCCGGCATAACAATGGGTGATGGCTCAACGGCAATCGGTGTCACGTCTTCTTCCTGGCCAAAGAGAGGTGCAACGAGCACGGTTAATCCAAGCACCGCGGTACCTGCAATAAGTGCGGTAGCGGCCTGCTTTTTTTGGTGGCGCTTCTCAAGCCTCCGTATGAGCGTCTTTAGGTCTGGAGTAGGTGTGGTCATACGTCGGATGCGGTTGCTTCGTTTGCAGCGAGTGCCGCATGCAGTTCTGCGTAGCGCGGAAGGTCTTCAAGCTTGCCGGCCCCAAGGTGCGCAAGTGCGTCAACCGTTGGCTTGTAGAATGCGCGTCGCTTGTCATCCCTGTCTTCGGTGCGCTCGATAAGGCCGCGAAGAAGAAGCGCACGAATAGCGGCACCTGAATTCACACCGCGAACCCAATCGATCTCCCCGCGTGTTGATCCTCCCTTGTAGAGAATGATAGCGAGCGTCTCAAGGCTCGCCTTCCCAAGGTCGCGGGATAGCTCGCTCTCGCGGAGTTTCTGAATGGTGTCAGCCGCTTCTGGGCTTGTACGTAGTTCAACCATCTCCCCTGCTTCAACAAGCATGAGTCCACGATCCTCAAGAGTAATGCGGAGCGCATTTAGCGCATCCTCAATACCGTCCAGATTGGTGTCCAAAAAACCCGCGAGACGCTTCTTTGTAAGCGGCTCGCCAGAGGCAAAGAGAAGGGCTTCAAGCCGGGATGAGAGCGCGAGCGCCATAATGCCTAAAGAATACCGTCAAACGCGGCTACGGCAACCCTTGGGGACTGGGGACGAGAAAGCCCTGGTATACTTTTTCCATCATGACACCGCTGGACAGCGTTATTCTCGGCATTATCGAGGGCATCACGGAGTTCCTTCCAATCTCCTCAACGGGTCACCTCATACTCGCAAGTGAGCTCCTCAATATTCCGCCGAGTGCATTCCTGTCCTCGTTTCAAATTGCGATACAGCTCGGTGCTGTTGGTGCGGTTGTGTTCTTGTACTGGAAGTCTTTCCTTGATCTCAATTTCTTAAAGAAGCTTTTCGTTGCCTTCCTTCCCACGGGGCTCGTTGGATTCTTGGTCTATCCGTACGTTAAGGGATTCCTGCTTGGGAATTCTATGGTTGTAGTCGCGTCCTTGTTTATAGGCGGTGTGGTACTTATCCTCTTCGAGCTCATACACAAGGAACGTCCCGAGTCTCTTGAGGGTGCAAAAGAGATTACGTACCGGCAAGCACTCCTCGTTGGTCTCTTTCAATCGATCGCTATTATTCCGGGTGTCTCTCGCTCCGCCGCAACCATCATAGGCGGTCTTGTTGCTGGAATGCGAAGAGTTGCAATCGTTGAGTTCTCGTTTCTTCTAGCGGTGCCAACGATGGTAGCGGCAACCGGCTACGATCTTCTTAAGTCAGCCGACACGTTCGCCACTGACGACTTTGGTCTCCTTGCAATAGGATTTGTTACCGCCTTTATCGTTGCACTCCTTTCAATGCAATTCCTGCTTCAGATCGTGCGGCGTTACAGCTTTATACCGTTTGGTATTTATCGCATTGTGCTTGCGGTTGTCTTCTTCTTTATCGTCCTGTACTAAACCTAGTAGCGCGGTACCCCCGCTGAGGTGTTCGTAATCCTAATATCCGTAAATGGATCGTGCTGCGCGGCTTCAACGGCACCCTGTTTAACAAGCTCAAGAAGCGCGAGGAACGAGACAATAACTTCAACCTTTTCAGCACTTCCAGCTGAGAACTCTTTAAAGGAGAGTGTCATGGCGCGCTGTACTCGCGAGAGGAGTGTGTCCATCATCTCCTCGATGGTAACCAGAGGGCGCACTCTAGCTTCAGGCAGCTTCTCCTCAGCCTTCTCAAGTGTCGCGAGTGCATTGGCAAGTGCGCTTGAAAGGTTCTGTAGCGTAAGGTCACGTGCCGGAGCAAACATGGGTGTTGGTGCTCGCTCTCCTGCGGACACCATGACGTTCCTCCCATATATTCGCGAGAGCTCCGATCGTGCTTCACGAACCTTCTCATACATGGAGAGTCTCCTCTTAAGATCGTCGACATCTTCCTCCTCTTCCATGGAGAGCTCGAGTTCTGGAATGAGGGACTTCGACTTAATAAGTAGAAGCGTCGCAGCCACACCAATGAACTGCGCAGCTTCCTCCATCGGGAATGCCTCATGCCCACGCACGAATGCGATGTAATCGTCGGTTACCTGAGTGAGCGACAGCTCGTTAACCGAGAGCTTTCGCTTGTCGATGAGATCAAGGATGAGGTCATACGGCCCCTCAAATGAGCCGGTGCGTATCGTGAACCCGGTGTATGCGGTTACGCCTTCCATGATTCGATAAACGCTATGAGAAGCCGTACAGGAGCTCCTGCGGCACCCTTTGCAAGTTCCTCGCCACGAACTGCGGTCATTCTTGAGGCGATATCAAGGTGTGCCCATGGGCATCCGAGCTCTTTCGCAAACTGCCAGAGGAATATAGCTCCGTTTGTAGCACCAGCATACCTGCCGCCAGAGATTGAATGATTCTGCAAATCAGCGAAGTCGCTCTTTATAACTGTTTCGTATTCGTCCCAGAGCGGGAGACGCCATACATAGTCCCCGGACTCTTCGCCAAGAGCAAGAAGCTGGTCTGCGAGCTTGTCGTCACGAGTCATAAGACCTGACGCCTGGAAACCGAGCGCCACAAGGACAGCACCTGTTAAGGTTGCGACATCGATAACCACACCAGGCTTGAGGCGTTTCGCGTAGGTAATAGCATCCGCAAGCACGAGCCTTCCTTCTGCATCGGTATCAGTTACTTCAACTGTCTTGCCTGAAAGAGAGGTAAGGATATCTCCCGGGCGTGTCGCGCCGTTCCCAAGCATATTCTCTGCCGCTGGTACTAGTGCAATAACGTTCTTCTTGAGCTTAAGCTGAGCCGCAAGAGCTACAGCATGAATAACACTCGCGGCGCCCGACATATCAAGGTGCATCTCGTAAATACTGCTTGAAGGCTTGATGTTAAGACCTCCTGAATCAAAGGTGATGCCTTTGCCTGCAAGCACGATTGGCTTCTCGCTAGGCTTGCCGCCCTTGTAGGTCATAACTGTGAAGGTTGGGTCGTCTGAGGAGCCAGCACCAACTCCCGCAAGAAGTCCCATACCAAGCTTCGTAAGTGCTGCACGATCCAACGTCTGAACGGTTACGGGAAGCCCTGCTACGGCAGCTTTAGCAGCCTTCGCAAGTCCCTTTGGAGTCATGGAGCCACCAGGAGTGTTTGAAAGTTCCCTTGCTGCGTTAACCGCTTCGCCCACAAGAAGACCCTTCTTAATACCGGCACGCATTGCTGGCGTCGCTGCATCACAAATGAGAATCTCCTCCACATCTTTCCAGCCATCCTTTGGCTTTGTTTTAAAAGTACGGAACTCGAAGTTCGCCATAACAACATTCTCTGCAAAGACTTGGCCACGCAGCTCTTCTGATGAGAATGAAAGGTTCTCCCAGAGCTTAGGAGTTGCAGTAAAGGTCACAGCAACCTTGCGTGCATTCTGCTGCTTTGCTGCCTGCACGATGCTCCGGATGAGGATAGTGAACTTGCGGTTGGTTAGGTCCTTCGCCTTTCCTATACCGAGCTCAAGCCATTCAGCGCCGTCCTCTCGGACGAATCGCTTCGTACCCTTTGGTTCTTCAATAAAACGCACGCGAAGATATCCCTTCGGTGCAGAGTCTATAGCAGTCTTCCCGAAGGTTATCTTCATAGGTTTTATTACTTTGTTGGCTTCTTCCTGATTTCAAGACCAAGTTCCGCGAGTTGTTTGTCGGTAAGTGCCTTCGGGGCCTTCATGGCAGCTGTCTGCCCGCTCCTTGTCATTGGGAACGCCTGAACTTCGCGAAGTGAGTCTTCACCAGTAAGGTTCATGATGCTGCGCTCAACACCGAGTGCGATACCGCCGTGCGGTGGCGTACCGTACCCAAAGGCTTTAAGCATGTGTCCAACACGCTCTTCAGTTTCTTCTTCCGTGTATCCCATAACCTTGTACGTAGCGCGGAGAATCTCAGGCTGGTGTGCCCGAATAGAACCTCCTCCTGCTTCGAATCCGTTACATACAAGATCGTACTGAGTAGTGAGGATATCTTCGATATTCTTCCCTTGCTTGAGCCACTCGATGTGCTCGGGAATTGGCATAGAGAATGGATTGTGGGTGAAGGTCCACGTTCCTTCATCAGTCTTCTCAAAGAATGGGAAGTTAACCACCCATGCGTAGGCAAGGATACCCTTTTCCTTGTCCTCCTCAGTACGCATATCGAACTTGTCAGCACCGTAGGTCTCCATAGCTTCCTTGTATGAGATACGAGGGAAGGGCTTCTGCTTGATGGTATGTCCCATAGCCTCGACGGTCTCCGTGATCATTCCCTCAACAAGAGACATAACATCCTCCATAGATGCAAACGACATCTCAAGATCGAGCTGCGTGTGCTCGAACCCGCGGTCAGCACGAAGATCCTCGTCACGAACGGCACGTGCTACCTGGAAGTACTTCTCAAATCCTGCAGTCATAAGAAGCTGCTTGTACTGCTGCGGGGATTGCGGAAGCGCATAGAACTTTCCAGGATTTAAGCGGCTTGGCACCACAAAGTCACGCGAACCTTCCGGTGTTGATTCGGTAAGGAGAGGAGTTTCAATTTCAGTAAAGGAGCGCTTGAAGAGATGGTCACGACAACGCTGCACGAACTCGCTGCGCGTACGAATGTTCTTCTGGAGACGTGCTGAACGCAGGTCAACATAGCGATGCTCAAGACGCACATTCTCGTCGATGCCGCTTGTGTCTTCAGTTATGTCGAACGGAAGAGGCTCAGCTGCATTGAGAATCTCAATACCCTTAATCTCAAGCTCGATGTCCCCATTAATCTTCCCTTCCTGCACGTTCTTCTCTGGGCGCTTGTTCACTATTCCTTCAATAGAAACAACGAACTCGTTCCGGACGCTCTTTGCAGCTTCCATAAGAGCCTCGTCTCCTGGAAGGACAACACCCTGGACGGTTCCCGACATATCGCGGAAATCAAAGAAGACAAGCTTGCCTTGGTCGCGGCGCACGTCTACCCATCCTTTAATCGTTACGCTCTCGCCTGCTTTTTCGGCGAGGTCTCCTATCATCGTGCGGTCCTGCATATAGGCCTAAAATACCACGGCCGCGCATGAAATGCGCGGCCGTGGCTCGTACAAATACGTAACCTCTACGAGACTCCTACTGCCCTTCGCACTTCCTCAATCTTGGTGTTCGCGCGCTCTCGTGCAAGCTGCCCGCCCTTTTCGAGCACGTCTGCTACGGTACGAGGATCTGATGCGAGTTCATGATACTTCTCTCGCATAGGTGCAATAAAGGCATCGAGGTCTTCGATAAGGGCTTCCTTCAGTGCCTTGTAGCGGCCCTGGTGCTCGTCATAGAGGGCATCAAGCTCACGTTCAGTCTTAAGAAGCCGGTGAATGGCGTACACGTTCTCTGGTCGGTCTCCGGACGAGTCCGTAACAATGGACATAACGAGTTCTTCAATCTCGTGACGGGTTGAGAATAGTGGGATGGTGTTGTTGTAGCTCTTGCTCATCTTGCGTCCATCCACACCAGGCACTGTTGCAACTTCAGGAATGATGAATTCCTCGGGAAGCGTGAAGGTGTCGCCATAGATACGGTTGAACTTCTCCGCTGTATCGCGGGCGTACTCGATATGCTGCTTTTGATCATGTCCGACTGGTACTTTAGCTGTGTTGTAGAGGAGGATGTCGGCTGCCATAAGCATAGGGTAGTTGAAGGTACCTACGGATACTTCTCTGCCCTTTGCTTCAGCGTCCTTGTACGCGTGTGCACGCTCGAGATACGGCATGGTTGTGATGGTGTCGAATATCCACGCGAGCTCCGTGTGTGCCGGCACGTCAGACTGCTTGAACAAGACTACCTTCTCCGGATTGATACCTGAAGCGAGGTAGGTTAAGACGAGCTCATGCGTGAGGTCCCGCATGTCGCCAGCATTCTGTACAAAATTAAGTGCATGGTAGTCAGCAACCATGAAGTAGCACTGATGGCTCCCTACAGTCTGGAATTCCTTCCACTGCTTGATTGCGCCAAAGTAGTTACCAATGTGTGCGGCTCCGGTCGGCTTGATACCGGAGAGGAGAATAGGCTTGTCTGATTCCATACCGTTACGATACCACGTCTAGGAGACGCGAAAAGGCCTCCAGGGAGGCCTTTTCAGTGGTGCGCCGGGGAGGATTCGAACCTCCGAAGCCGTGAGGCGACAGGTTTACAGCCTGCATGTTTTGACCACTTACCTACCGACGCGTCAAGTGTCTGTATCGGTCCTGATGCTTCGTATTCATAGACTGGATTTCGGCGAAGAATCTTTCTACGTCGTCTTGTCGCGTAATATAAATGCGAAACACACTAAGCTCCGATACTCGGTATCCTAACCTTCGCAACATAGCCTGTAAAGCAATCAGAAGCGGAATCGATCGATTAGTAAATGATAGCTGGATACCAAAACGAAGTTTATATACCGAGCCATCAGTATCGAAAAATCCTCGCAGGAAGGCCTGCATATACTCGCGTGAATCAAGTATCCATGCCGGTACTCCTACTTGCGCAGCGACCTTGTTTGCTACGAGCCCTTCCGCGCACAGCCATCGGGTTAGCTCGATAGATCCGATATAGACATCATGATATCCAGACCCCTTGAGATTAATGGTTGCAGGAGCCCCAAATAGGCTGGTCATGAGCCACTGTACATAGCACACATAGTCGTATTCCTTAGTGCCCAGAGTCACTATGGTTTGATATGGCGATACATGCCCGTCGCCAAGCATGATTCCGAAAAACTCAGCGAGATTCCTTGATCGCTCATGGGGAATATGAATATCACTTCTCTTTCGAAGATAGTTTGATTTACGCTCAGGGCATGTTTGCACAGATAGCCGTTGCAGCCGGTCGAAGACCGTGCCCTCTGGAATACAAAGTGCTATGCCAACTTCACGTATAGACATATTCTGCCGAACGTAAAATTCCAGTAGTTCCTCTCGGTAGAAGTTCTCTTCCTGTAGATTCCATCTCCTAGCCATACAGAAAGTATGGCACCTCCGGAAGACAGAGCACTATAAAAGTTGTGTACTATTTGAGGATAAGGATAACTACATCCCGCTTGCCCTTCTTAAGGAGCGCGAGACCTCCTGAGAAGTGCCCCTCAGCAAGCTTCTGATCTAGAGTATCAACCGCTGTGCCATTCAAGCTCACACCCTTTCCTTCTATAAGCCGGCGCGCATCGCCCTTAGAAGAGCTGAGCGGGCTTGTGGCGAGGGTGTCAAGAATGGTTAATCCGCCTATGATGTCCTTTCTAAGGATTGTGAGTGTCGGAGCCTCCTTGAGTACAACCAAACGTGCTCCTTGATCAAGTTCAGAAAGCACCATCTCGCCAAAGAGGGCGCTAGAAGCTGATGCTGCTGCGTCGGCTGCCTTTGTGCCGTGTACGAGCTCTGTAACGGCGTGTGCGAGTGTGCGCTGTGCTTTGCGTGTTTGCGCATTGTCTTTGTGCCAATCAAGAAGCGTATCAATCTCATCAATTGGAAGGAACGTAAACATCTTGAGGTACTTCCCAACCATGTCGTCCGGTTGATTGAGCCAAAACTGATAGAAGGCATACGGCGAAGTCTTTTCCGCATCGAGCCAAATAGCGTTTCCTTCTGACTTGCCGAACTTCTTACCTGTTGAGTCCGTAACGAGTGGGGTTGTGAGCGCGTAGGCAGTCTTTCCTTCTTTCCGGCGGATAAGTTCAACGCCGGAAAGGATGTTGGTCCATTGGTCACTTGCACCAACCTGAAGATCAACCCCCTTCTCCTTGTTCAGGACGAGGTAGTCGTAGCCCTGAAGCAGGGAGTATGCGAACTCAGTATACGAGATACTGTCGTCTGGATTCTCGAGCCTGCGCTTTATGATGTCGCGCTTTATAAGCTCATTAACCGTAAAATGCTTCCCGATGTCCCTGAGGAAATCGATAAGGTGTACCTTAAGAAGCCAGTCAGCATTGTCGACAACGGTTACGTTCGTTCCCACAATCCGCTGCATCTGGACTTTGAGAGCCTTCTTGTTCTTTTCTACAACCTTTTGGTCAGAAAGTACGCGCTCGCCACTCTCGCGAGGGTCGCCAATCATGCCGGTCCCGCCACCGACAAGGAGCATAATTTTATGTCCTGCAAGCGCTAAGCGCTTCATCATAAGCACTACGAGCAGGTTCCCGGCATGCATGGAGTCTGCAGACGGATCAACGCCGAGGTATACCGTTCGCTTCTCCTTAAGGATTGTTTCTATTGGTGCTGAGACGTGCTCTATGAGCCCGCGTGCTTCGAGTTCTTCTGCAAGATTCATTGCAATGACTATAGCAGTACTTGACAAAAACTCAGTTATCGCTATTGTGGATTTGTTATGAACAACCGCGGCAATGCAAAGCAGATTATGACGAAGGTCTCTCGTGACCTCGCCTTTTCTGTTGCTTATGCATAGCCGCGATTCTTCTTTCCCCACACCCTCGTAAAGAAAAACCTCGGCTCTGCAGAAGCCGAGGTTTTCTCGTTTTGTGAGCAGAGCACGTTCCTTACAGGAGAATAGTATGTCTAGTCATATCATCGTCTACAAAGGCATCACTATGTCGCTGGCATTGATGCAACGTATGTATGGGCCTGAGTACCTGCCGTGGCCTAACCGGCGTACCGCAATCAACGGTACGCTTCAGCGCCCACCCTACTATCCCGAAGACTTCGACGAGTGGATAGAGAGGCTCCGCAAGAGCAAGGGGGTACACGAAGTCTTCGCAGTCCTTGCACATGAGGACACGGAGACAGGCCGTGGGTACCGGTATCTCGGACATGCGGGCATACATCATGTTGAGTGGCCTTCGGGCCATGCCACAACCGGCTCCGTTCTCGGCGCGGATAACGCGCGCGAGAAAGGATACGGTACTGAAGCAAAACTCTGGATACAGTATCACGCATTCAAAGTCCTTGGTCTGCGCAAACTGCTGTCCGAGGTGAAGGCATTCAATGCACCTAGTCTCGGACACCTTCTGAAGTGCGGGTACAAGATTGTCGGCCGTAGGAAGGCACATGACTTCCATGAAGGCGCGTATGTCGACGTGATCATACTCGAGTGCTTCCGTGAGGACTGGGAACCTATCTGGGAGCGCTATCGTGCTTCTGGAACGCTCCCGAAGCTTACGAGAATCCAACGTAAACGAGTAACAAAAGAAACTAATCAATCATCCTGATGAAACTACACTGAAAGCCGCTCCCTAGGGAGCGGCTTATTCTATCTACCCGAGATGCGCATGGTCATTCCATGTCAAAAGTCTCCATGGCTTTGCCAATACTGGATTGAATCGAAGAACGGTGATTCCTGTGTTGCTAGCTATAAATGCGTTTAGAACATGTCCACAGTCCTCGCCCTTTAGATCTCGTCCGAAAATAACCTGCGCAACGATGTTGCGGAGGAATACTCCGTGCGTCACAACTAAAACCCTATTCTTTGGGTGCGTTTCCAGAAAGGCTAACGCTGCTCGCGAGCGCGCATTGAGATCATCGAAGTTCTCCTCGTCTGAAAAGCGCATGCCAGGTACGCTCGAGCTCTGCATAATTGCTTCCTCGGCTGCCATGACATCTGGATCATCCTTGGGTTGATCGATCTGTTCTGTTGGTCTGCGGCGTTCAACAAACAGCTCTGAGGAGTTTATTGGCAGACCGATCTTTTCAGATACTATCGTTGCAGTCTCCTGTGCTCGAGCCATAGTGCTGGCAATGAGCGCTTCAATGGGAAGCTTTGCTGCACGTTCGGCAACGAACGCTGCTTGCTTCCTACCGAGTTCAGTTAATCGAGTGTTCTCGTTCTGATAGTGCGTACCTGCATTACCCTCGCTCTCACCATGGCGTACGAGGTATATTTCTTTCATGAGATTAAACTGGAAGCTCCACAATAAACCGCGAGCCCTTACCCTCTCCATTAGACTCTGCCCAGACCTTGCCGTTATGAGCCTCAACAATGTTCTTCACGATGTAGAGTCCGAAACCGGTAGACTCAACGTTGATTTTGGCTGAGTTCGCACCATGACCTCCTTCAGTGAAGAGATTTTTCATATCTTCCTGTGTAATACCAACCCCCGTGTCTTCTACAGTGAAGCGAACAGTCTTCCCTTCCTGTGCAAGCTTCACCCGCACTTCTCCCTTTAGGGTGTACTTGATTGAATTGTCGATGAGATTCTTGAGTGCATTAACGAGCTGCCCCTTGTCTCCAGGATACATAAGCGGCTCTGTACCGGTCTCAAGTTTGAGTGCAAGACCCTTCGTGTCAGCAGCCGTCTTGAGATCCGTGCCGATTTCGTCTACAAGCGCTTTAAGATCAAATGGTTCCTTGCTGTACGCAACCTTGCCGCTCTTAATGTTTGCTGCATTCAAGATCTCCTGAATAGTATTCACACCCTTTGTGTCAGACCGGAATCCCTCCTCGATCATGGGCTTCATTGCTTCAGGAATTGGACCAAGATCCCCTTCTTTCATAAGAGAGAAAATATTGCGTGATTTGGTTACGAAGCCTTTGATCTGGTGCGTGATGAAGTGGATGAGCGTAACTTGCTGCTTGTTTGCTTTTTCAAGCTCGCGTGCAAGCTTTTCAATGCGCTCACGCTGCATTACTTCTCTTTGGACACTTCGTATGAGGTAAATACCCGCTACGCTTGTAAGAACTAGAGTTATGGCAACAAGTACTCGATTTATGTCAGATGTTACAAAAGCGAACTGCGAGCCAATGAGGAAGATAAGCGCAAACACAAGCGCTTGAGCCGCAAGCATACCTGCGTTGAATGCCTGGTACCGAACTATGAGAAACGCGATTACTCCCATAAATATGGTCATACCAAAGAGCCCGTATTGCTCAATGCTGTAATCGGTAGCAAAACCCAAGTCATTGAGATAGCTGGCAAGATAGCCAAGACCAAAGAAGGTCGAAAGGAAAAGAAGCAAACCAGTACCCATAGGGACTATCTGCTTTCTAAAAAGAGAATCTGATTTCCTATACCAATAAATCAGGAGGACGGTAATCCATATCAGAGCAACTACTCCTAAGCCCGTGTAGTAAGTAATAAACTCAATCCCTTCAAATCCTGAGCTTCCACACACATCGAGATCAAATCCGCTTATATTGAATGCGGTTGGTGTAAAAATGAGCACCGGAGCCAGAAGGGCCAGATACACACATTTCTCTACGAAGCTTACATCCTTCTTTGTTAGGAATACTGTGATGAAATAAATGCTAGTAACTGCAAGAAGGCCATACAGCAAGCCAAATAAAGACCAAAGGAAAACAATCACATCGCTGTGAACACTAGTCCACAAAACAAGATTAAAGAACGCCCAAAGGGAGAAAAGAATAGTTATCGAAGAAAGAAGTCGATTTAATAGTGCTCCGGGGTTTTTGAACAGTATGAATGCCCCTATAAACACGGATATAACTATTGCAGGTATATGAGAATAATATAGAAGCGCTGGAACTCCCTCTGCAAAGACGAGGTACTGTGGAGGAGTCAGATACGGACACAACATACAAAAAATACTAGCATGAATGCTCGCCCACTGTTCGTTGCTTCGTGAATAAAAGGATAAGACTATCCATCACACCAACGTCTCGGAAAAGCCGTAACAATACTGTTCCCTCTTTAGCTTTAATAAGTACCGTATACAACATTATTTTGTATACTCCAGGCTTAACGTCAACGTCTGTTGGCGCCTCTGAAGCGTTTTTTATTCGTATAACTCTCCTCCCAAGAGTACTTTGAACATACAGACCAGGCTCGAAGAAAGGATACAGTAGTACTTTATTTACAATATCTTTAGCCGTCTCTTCAAGCCACTGTACTTGTCGGTACGTTGCATATTTGCTGGTCGTAGAAACTTCTCCCACCTGCTCTATTTGTTGCCCGTGACCAGTAACATACTCATGGATGTCGCTCCATAAATGCTGTTCTAGTACTTGATCAATTTTACCTTCAACAGAAATTGCATTGTCATCAAAATCAATTTTGAAATTACGCTGAGAAATCATCGGTCCCGTATCTACCCCAGCTGTAAGCAAAATAAGTGAAACGGCTGACTCTGTATCGTTATTCTTAAGCGCCCATAATGTTGGAAGCGCACCTCTATATTTGGGAAGTATTGACGGGTGTACGTTAATGCACCCAAGACGAGGCAGAACAACAAGCTCCTTTGGAAGCAAAGACCAGCCATTTATTAGCAGTAAGTCTATTTTGTTTTCACTTATAAAATCTGCGATAGAGGCATGTTGTTCAGCATCAACAATGTCCACTTTCCGTAGTACGACCTCTTTAAGGTAGTCTTTATACCTGGATCGATATCCCGTTGTAAGCCAGTGCATTGATTGCCATAAACTAAACAGAACAATTGTTACCGCATGAGGCAATTTACTTTTATGGACTGTATAGACTAGTGAAAATAAGGAGTTAATAGGATTTATGGAGACTTTCCCCAAAAAATCTAAGTAGGAAACACCAACAACCTCAAAAGGATCCTTATTAATGAAAGTAAGCGATCCAGGATGAAGTCCGATATAGAAAACCCTTACCATCCCTGTGTCCGTCATGGACTAAGCTCTACCGTCTCCTCCTCTGCACTTATGTTAGTACACTCTTCTATTTCAGGGTCACAGTATGTAACTGAGCAATTAAATTCATCAGCTAAGCAGTATTGGGCAGCAAGACAGTTACTCGTATCATTGCCACAAGCTTTTCTGAGTGTAGCTGCTGAGCGAGACATTAATGCGTAGTATTCAGTTGTACACTCCTCGGTAACCTCATCACATATTTCTTCGCTAAAGCATGAGGCGTCTTGCGGGCTACATGCAATCGCATACTCTTGCTGATAGTCTCCTTGAACAAATATGCGGTTATACGTGGCGACTACTGTGAATGAAAGGCCGCCAACTAGGACTAACGCAAGCAGAATATTGAAAAGTTGCTTCATGTATTAATTATACTATATACGTCCCTCCCGACTGTTTTCTATAGAACGTTTAACAGCATGAGGGTAACTTACCCAGAACGTAGAACTCTCCACAGAGGTTGGGGTGAGTTGAGCAATCAAAGGTTTGATACCAAATTCGTTCTCAATAAAATCATAGGCTGGTTTTAGGATTTCAGAGATAAAACGCTTTTCATCCTTGTCTTCGAGTGCATAGTCTTCGAGCAGAATTCCATGAACAAGAAATAAAGCCAGAAACTTTTTATAATGCTCAAGTAAGTCTCCACGGTTATTCCTGTCTATCCATTCAGATTCATCAACCACTGATACAGGGAACTTCACATGCTCTTTAAGAAGACGCAGATGGAAGTCCGAGAGGCCTTCTCCCCAGTGTGTCTTGATTTCATCGAACCGCTTACCGTTTGCTGTATTAAAGTCGAGTATAGAAATGTATTCGAATAATTCATGGTATGCACCCTTCTTTGAAGAAACTCCCATTGATACTGGTAGCTTCGCCAGTGATTTTTTCAGTAGGTTTTTGGGTACAAACTTGTCCTTTATATCCTGGCCAATAACAGTCTTAAGACCAATCGGCTCAATGAGGTGCAAGAAACGTAGGGTCTCGAAGTTAGGTGTTGCTATATGGCGCGCTAAGTAAAGAATGGGCTCATTGCTAAAGTGCTCTGGAATGTCGTTATGTAAATAGGCCTCAACTTTATGTTGCAAATCTTTGTCCCCTTGTCTCCTCTCTAACTCTTCTAGCGCCAAAGGAAGAGGTGTAAGAAAATCTTCAAGCTCAGGCACCTCTCCTTTTAGGAGATTGAGAAACGGGATGTCTTTAGTTGAGATTCTAGCCATAGATTGGCGTATTTGTGTAAATCCTAGCACGTATAGGTACAGAAAGGGGGAGTTTTTCAACTCCCCCAGCTAGTTTGTGGTCCATGAAAGCAAACCCTGCTTCAGTGATTCCACAAGATCATTTATTACGGCCCAAAAACCAGAAGCTAGTGATCTAAGGCTGTCAGACACCTCCGGAAACCATGTTTCAAGAAGACCGAAGCCTCCCCAAATCATAAGTCCCCATGCGACGTTCGAGACGATAACGCTCCAAATGAAGTTCCTCCAGTCCTTTCTGCTCATCCTGTAAACACCAGACTCGCGAAGCACTAGAGTGCAAGTCATGGGGTCGTTCATGATGGAGAGGTACAAGAATACACCGAGTTTGAAGGTCTTGTCCCAGAGCGAATTGGCTTGATGGCCAAGTCGCCGTCCAAAGCGTCCGCCGATGTTCCTTATTGTCTCGTAACCAAGAAGATCTCTTACTCCTTGGTTACCTACCCAATCGTAGATAGTTATGAGGACAATGCAGACGACGAATGAGAAGGCCATCAGAAAGGCCGTGCCCATCACCAAACCGAAGTCGATAATTGCAGCAGGACTTACGACGAACTCTACAAATTTATCGAATGCATATAGAAGCGCATGTGCGGTCGCCCAATAGAGGCCGCGTTCACGTACTGTGGTCAGTAGTCCCAACGAAGCCTCCTTTGGCTAAAGTGAAAAGATCAGAGGCACAATGCCTGTACATCTATTATAGCACAAGCAATGTAAATTGCAAGCATCTGTTCTTGACAGTTTTTGGATACAAATGTATGTTCCAGCAAGATACAAGGTTCATCAAATCAGATAGGGACAGCACATTATGGTTGCGTCACACGTTACGATACAGTCTCCCGTAATACAGGAGATAAGACTTCGACCTGAAGTTCAAGAAGACCTGTTCCAAAGGGCGAAATTCGATTTGGCCGGTCCACTTGCCCGCGAGTTCGTCGCATCTGAAAGCTTCAGGATGACCGAGCAACCCAGGGATAATGTACTCGTTCTCGTGCAGTTTCATCACGAGCCAAGCACTGACGAAGTTCTCGCTACTTTCTCTAGGCTTGGACTAGTACAACCTACCGAGCAAGACGCGCTTCGCTTCACAATCGCGTCACCGCTCGGCTTACATGATTTGCCGGTTGTTTTTCTCCATACGGACAATCTGTGGAGAGTACCTGGTACACGTGAACAGGTGTGCGTCGTTCATTTGCAGAAGAGACGCCATCTGTACACTATCTGGTATAGAAATAACTGGGGCAAACGGTACGTCTTTGCCGCCCGAAAGGCATAAAGACCCAACCTCCCCTCACTGTAGGGGAGGTTGATTTATTTAAAATTATTGTTATTGTAACCCCAGTTGAGATTGTGGTGGGTATAGCTCAGTGGTAGAGCGTCGCACTGTGACCGCGAATGTCGGGGGTTCGATTCCCCTTACCCACCCCACTTCTCAAATCGCGAAAGCGCATAAAGCGACCTGAAGGTCGCTTTATTTTTTATCTAGCTCCTGAGCAATTAGAAACGCTTCCTGATCCGGAGTCTCTCTCTGTCTTACGAAAAGAACAAAGCCATCATATGGAGCGGATACCATTTCTTCAGCGTCTATACCTATAAGCTCGCCACTAGTAACCCTTTCAAAATCATTGAACTGCCGAATTGGCGTAAAATTTATTTTCGACTTATAGAGGAAGGTTACATTCATAAACACTTTTCCTTCCGAGGGTGTAGGAATACTTCCACTAATATTCCCGGTTGATTTTAGAAACGTGTATATAGCTTCCTCGGCACGATCTATCGCTTCAACATCGTTGTGGTACCCACATTCAATACATATACCCTTCCCGCCTTTCTTATTTACAAAGGAATCTGTGCCCCCTGGCTGAATAGCATCCCATCCTGAAGAGATTAGTTCCGTAGGCAATACTGAAGCGATATCAAATGAGTGTGGTTCACAAATAATGAACGGAACCGAGTTTGGTGTTGCGCTTGAGTGTACGTCCAACAAGGCATCCGCTGTCTGCAATACAGGTAGAATCTCTCGAGACCTTGAGTATTCGTATGATGATCGCTGCTCATCAGTAAGTGCATCATTAGACTGGAATAGTCTATTTAAATTACTATCAATAAAACGTGCACCGATCCTAAGAGCCTCAGGATTACCCCAGACAAACGTTACCTTCCCTGTATCTATTGAAAGATTCGGAAGTATGCGCGCAAGTGCCTCTGGACCACATATCTCATCACCGTGTACGCCGACCATAACCACGACGTTATTACCAGGGTTCTTGCCTGTGAGTACGTATGTTTCGTAGGTGTTCATATAAAAATGAGGGCGTGCTATTGGTGTAGCACGCCCTCGGCGTCTCTGTCTACGCACTTCTATACTTGCCGCTCGAGATCTCGGATGTCATTCGCGAGAACGACTCTGCCATCATCGTATTCAGCGACGACGACATACCCCAGCTTTTCGGTAAACCACAGGTAGGTTACCGAAGGTTCAGGAAGTCTCCGTGTGCGAACGACGCCCACAGTAAGTCCCTGTGCCAGGAAATCTCGATGCCTGCGAATAAAAAGTTCTTTCGCAAGCTTCTGACCCCGAAAGGCCGAGACAATTCCGAGCTCATCTTGGTATGCCACCCTCGTGGCTCCAAATCGGCGGAGCAAGTCGTCAGCGAAGTCGACCTTCAGCTTCTTTTCGAGTTCTGCGGCTTCAATCGGGTATCCCCAACAGAAACCGATCACGTTGTCACCAGAGAACGCAAGCCACGCTGACGCGTCAGGTCCGATTTCGTGTTCGAGATCTTCCGTGACCTGATGCGTCGGCCAGTACTCGGTCATTTTCTTGTTGCAGTGAATGAACCCGAGAGACTCGAGTTCAATACGATCCTTGAAGCCCCAAAAGGCGCCGCAAGTCTCGCACCTCATCCATTCATTCCACGGCGGGTCGCCGAAGACTGACTGGTAGGCTTTCACGACTTGCGCCGTGACGCTTGACTCTCCGGTGTGCGGAGAATGTCGCGCATAGGTAACGTTGAGCATTTGTAGACTCCCTTTCCAATCCTCGAAAAGAGTAGGCCTATTTAGGTATATTGTCAAACAGGCGCAATCGCAATAGAGATTTAGACAAGTCCCGTCAATTGCTCTGAATTCTTCTCAATCAAACAGCGCACCTCTGCTATATCGGTATAGAGAATTCTATCCTCGCCCAGAGCTGTCGTGGCAGTACGTATAAGGTCAAAGATCTTAGTAATCTTTGGTGACAACTTAGAGACATCTCTAAATTCCAATGCTTGTGCCGCTGTCATGAGTTCTATGGCGAGTACCGATTCCGCATTCCTTACTACCTGAAGCGCCTTGCGTGTGGCAATGCTTCCCATACTTACATGGTCTTCTTGGTTTGCAGATGTCGGAATCGAATCAACCGAGGCAGGGTGCGAGAGTACCTTATTCTCAGATACTAGCGCTGCAGCCGTGTACTGCGGCATCATAAGTCCGCTATGAAAGCCTGCAAGCTCTGGCTTCACAAGGAACAGCGGCAATCCTTCGTTGAGGTTGCTATCAACTAGTCGTGCGGATCTTCGCTCTGATATGCTTGCGAGTTCAGAGACTGCGATAGCAAGCATGTCTGCAGCTTGAGCGAGCGGCTCTCCATGGAAATTACCTCCTGAGAGAATCTCCCCTGTATCCGGGAATACTAGAGGGTTATCAGTCACAGCGCCTAGTTCTGTATTAACCACAGATTCGACGTATGCAATCGCATCTCTCGATGCTCCATGTACCTGAGGAGCACAACGAATTGAATACGCGTCTTGTATTCTTCCTGGCACCGAGTTAACGAGCAACGAACCCTGTATCATGTCCCAGATACGCTCTGCAGACACTTTTTGTCCTACATGGGGGCGGATAGCATGTACTTCTTTGCGAAATGCATCGCTTGTTCCGCAGACTGCCTCAAGAGTCATGGCACAAGCAATATCGGCGATATCAGCAAGTACACGCGCTCGCTTAAGTGCGAGAGACAGTGTGGCAAGCATCACTGAGGTGCCGTTATTCCACGCAAGACCTTCCTTCGCTGTGAAAGTTATAGGAGTGATGCCTGCAAGAGTAAGTGCCTCACTGCTTTGCATCCTACGTCCTTGGTACATAGCCTCACCTTCACCCATCAAAGTGAGACCGATGTGAGAAAGCGGTGCGAGATCTCCTGACGCGCCAACTGATCCTTGGGACGGCACGATCGGACAGATATTGTTATTAAGTATAGCCAGTGCTGTTTCAGCAAGTTCAGGTCGGATACCAGAATATCCTTTAGATAAGGAGTTGACGCGCGTAAGGAGTGAGGCTCGCACTATCTCCTCAGGGTACTCGTCGCCCACACCCACTGCGTGACTACGTATCAGATTGGTTTGTAGCTGAGACACCTTATCAGCTTCAATATAAACATCTTTGAATTTACCGAACCCAGTTGTTATGCCGTATGCCACTGAACCCTTCTCGATAAGCCTCTCAACCACTTCTCGTGAACGTTGTATTGCCGATATTGCTGCCTCGGATAGGGACACTTCGAACGTAATGTCCGTAGCTACGCGATGTACTTCTTCTACTGTCAGCGTGTGGTCAGGCCCAAGGTCAAGTTTCGCCATATACTAATTATCATTTGATATGTCAAGGATTATACCCTATACTCGCTATTGGATATACCGTCAATCCGGTTAGTCCTTTGGCAGTCTTTTTACTGCACGAACCTAACCATTAGAAGGAATTACACCATGGATCCGTTTCCGAAACGTCTGTTACAAGCACCGAGCGGGTTCCCGGATCTAGGTCCGAGGGAAGCCATTGCGCAGCGTTATATGCTGGGCATCATCCGCACGCAATTTGAGCGTGCCGGCTACGTGCCCATTGAGACCTCGCTCGTGGAGCGCCCTGAAGTGCTCCTCGCCAAAGGCGGTGGAGAAATCAGTGCGCAAGTATATGGGCTCAGGCTCATGAATCCGGCGCCCGACGCGGAAGACGACACGAAGAACCTGGCACTCAGGTTTGATCAGACAGTACCGCTCGCACGATTCGTTGCGGCGCAGCAAGGGAATCTCACTTTTCCCTTCAGGCGATATGCAATCGGCCCGGTTTTCCGGGGCGAACGTCCGAAAAGCGGCCGCTACCGTCAGTTCACACAGGCGGATATTGACGTCATCGGCGACGGCTCGCTTTCGCTGCTGCACGATGCAGAAATGGTTGGTGTGATCAGCGGGATCTTCACGGAACTCGCTATCGGGCCATTCACAATCCGTATCGGGAACCGAAAGGTACTCGAGGGTATCCTCGGTTCAACAGGTCTCTCCAGCGAGCTAGTCAGGAAGGCGTCTGGCGTCATCGACCGCATCGAAAAAATCGGTATCGAGAACGCTCTCGTCCAACTGACTGAGCTGGGCATGGAAAAAGATCGTGCTTCTGAAATCCTCGGGCTTCTAACTGACGCTCGTGGCACTAGTGCGATCTTGGCGTCGCTGCGTGAAGGTGATTTCGGTCCCTTGTTCGCAGAAGGCGTTCAAGAACTCTCCCGAGTTATTTCGGCGGTTCGACAGCTCGGCGTACCAGAAGAGCGTTTCCGTGTGGACATCTCGATCGCTCGCGGTCTTGATTACTATACGGGCACTGTCTATGAGACCCGGTTCGATGCATATCCTGAGCTTGGCAGTATCGCCTCCGGCGGTCGCTACGAGAACCTAGCCAGCACGTTCGTCAACCGGAGTCTGCCGGGTGTCGGTATCTCAATCGGCGTTACCCGGCTGTTGCTTCGACTAATCGAGGCAGGTCTTTTGCCTGCGGAGAGTGTCAGCATCGCTCGAGTTCTGGTTACGACAGGACTCGGCGCTGAATCTTTTGGCGCCGTGTATCTCGATCAAGCGCGGCGTCTACGTGAGGCAGGAGTTCCTGTCGAGGTTTACCTCGAGGAGCGTCCTCTCGCGAAGCAGCTTCAGTTTGCATCGCGAAGAGGTTTCGACCTTGCGCTCATAACGCGCGAGGAAGACATCGCTTCTGAGATGCTTACGGTAAAGCATCTCAAGACCTCACATCAGTACACAATTCCAAGTGCAGATCTCGAGACGACAATTCATCGGTTGCTCAAGGACACCTAAGACCGGTGAGATCGAACTTTAAGCGCCCAGAGGAAACTCTGGGCGCTTTTTTATGCAAACTATTCTCTTGGCCGCATCAACGGAAACAGCTGCGTCTCGCGTACGTCCTTGTTCATAAGGAAACTAAAGAGTCTCTCAGAGAGTCCAAACCCAAACGAAGGTGGCATGCCGTACTCAAGCGCTTCAACGAAATCCATGTCCGCCATCTGCGCCTCGTCGTCCCCGGCATCGCGGAGAGCCTGCTGCGCAAGAAATCGATCCTTCTGGTCGATAGGATTGTTGAGCTCAGAGAATCCTTTACCCATCTCGCTTCCTGCAAGGATAATCTGGAAGCGCTCTACAATCTCCGCATTCTTCTCGCTTCTTTTCGCAAGTGGCTCAAGGTACACCGGAACACCAATAAGGAATCCAGGGCCGGCAATACCCTTCCGTATGCGCTTCCACAGGAGATCAACACCACGCCCGATACTCATAGAATCAGCGTCCTTCTCTATACCGGCCTTCTTAAGTGCCGCCTTAACCTCTTCAAGAGAAACAGTTAGGGGATCAATATCGTATTCCTTCTTTATAACCTCGCAGAAGTCATAGACTTCCCAGTCTTTCGATAGATCAACCTGGTGCTCGCCAATAGTGAACTCAAGAGTACCGAAGGTTTCTTGCGCCACGAAACGGTACATATCGGTAACCATGCGCATACCCTCCTCATAATCTGAATAAGCCTGGTAAAACTCAAGTTGGGTGTAGTCCTGGAGATGCTCGCGGGACATACCTTCGTTTCTGAAGATACGACCTATCTCAAATGTCTTTGGAAGCCCTCCAACAAGAAGCATCTTCTGCCAGAGCTCGCCTGCAGAGATACGAAGATACACATCAATGTTGAGTGCGTTGTGGTGCGTAATAAAAGGACGCGCCTCTGCGCCCCCGGTGGTGTTCTCAAGTACTGGGGTTTCGACCTCAATGAACTCGCGGGATAGAAGATACGTCCGGAACGCATTCCAGAAGACCGAACGCTTCTTTGCGTTCTCAAGAACCTCCTTGTTAAGAAGCATGTCGAGATATCGGCGACGGAATCGCTCGTCTTCGTCTGAGAACCCATACCACTCGTCTGGAATGGGACGAAGCGTCTTCGAAAGGATTCGCCAATCCGAAACAAGAAGACTTTCTTGTCCGCTTTTGGTGCGCATAGGTACTCCGGTTGCCTCAACAAAGTCCCCAATATCAATAGTGTCGATAAAGAGTGTAAACGCCTCTTCGCCAATCTCGTCCTTCTTCAAAAACAACTGCATCTTGCCGGTCCCGTCATCGATATCAACGAACGAAGAGCCACCATGGGTTCGAATGGAGCGAATCCTTCCATCAGCAACGATACTCCCACCCTCAGTCTCAAGCACATTAAATCCCCCTAAGATCTGTCCGATCTCATGCGTACGCCTGGCATTGTTGGGGTAGGGATTCCTCCCCGCAGCTTCAAGGAGCTTCAGTTTGCGTAGCTTTTCTGCGCGTATTTCGTCGAGTGCTGACATGATGCAAATATCGTATCACGCCCACGCGCTATACCGTCTTGCTGTCGTCAAGGAACCCGCCCGCTTGGATGCTCCACAGCTTCTGATACAGACCACCCTTATGGGTCACGAGCTCGTCATGGGTTCCCTCAGCAGCAATCTTTCCGCCCTCAATAACGATAATGCGGTCCATGGTCATGATGGTAGAGAGTCGATGTGCAATAACAATAACCGTCTTACCTTCCATCAGAACTCGAAGGGCGTCCTGAATGAGTGCCTCGGACTCTGAATCAAGAGCAGATGTTGCCTCGTCCAGAATAAGAATCGGCGCATTCTTAAGGATGGCACGAGCGATGGCGACGCGCTGACGCTCGCCTCCTGATAGCTTCACGCCTCGTTCTCCCACGTGCGTCTCGTACCCTTCGGCAAGCGATGCGATGAACTCATGACAGTGAGCTTTCTTCGCAGCATCGATAACTTCTTCGTCGGTCGCTTCAGGGCGTCCGTAGCGTATATTGTCTCGCAAAGAGCGATGGAACAGAATAGGTTCCTGCGGAACGAAGGAGATGTTCTCTCTAAGACTCTCCTGGGTGACTTTTGCGATATCCTGCCCATCAACGCGAATCGATCCGCTGGTCACGTCGTACATGCGCAGAAGGAGCTTTGTTACGGTGGACTTACCAGCTCCCGAAGGGCCTACGAGTGCCACCTTCTCGCCCGCACTAACGTTTAGCGTGAAGCTCTTGAGAATGATGCGTTCCTCGTTGAACCCAAAGGATACATTCTCTGCGCGTATCTCGCCGTTCCGGACAATGAGCGGCCTTGCGTCTGGAGCATCCATGACCGCATGCGGTGTGTCGAATATCTCTACCATCTCGTTTGCATCCGCAAGCGCCGTAAAGAGGCGGCGCATAGAACTCCCGATTCCCCACACGCGGTCAACAAGCCCAATGATGTAAACCTGGATGAGTACGAAGTCACCAATAGTGATGAGGCCTTGCTGCCAGAGCAGTACGGCACCACCGAGGAGCGCGAGTTCTATGATGATCGCGAAGATCCCCTGAACGCCCATGATCCATACATCTGCAGTCCATGATTTCATGGTCGCGCGGTACCACTTTCCGAGAGCGTTGCCAAGGATACTGCGTTCATGTCGGTCTGCTGCAAACAGGCTTATGGTTGACTGGTTACTTACGGAATCTGAAAGCACACCCGTGACATTACTTTCCTCCGCTGCACGCTTAACACGAAGCGGCTGTCGCCACTTTGTCATAACCATCTGTATCCAGATGAACAGGATCGTCCATACGAGGATCCCGAGCCCGATATAAATATTCCGCTGGATAAGGACGATAATCACACCCACCGAGAAGACCGCGGTTGAAAAGAAACTGAACGTAAAGATGTCAACAACCGACTCAAAGGACTGCGCATACCTGCTTATACGACGCTGTAACGATCCTGCGAAGTTCTTTGTAAAGAAGTCGTGGGAATGACCAATAAGGTAGGCGAATGCTTTGTTGTATAGGTCGACCATCACCTTCGCCTCGAGATACATCATGGAGAGCATCTGGATACGGCGTCCGATCCACCCCATGAGCATGGTAAGTCCGTAGAATCCGAGTATTACAAAGAGTCCATATGCAACTCCGTCAGAGACATCTCCTTCAGAGATCTGGTCTATAAACTGCTTGATAAACAGCGGAGAGATGACGCCTGCAATTTCTATAAGGAAGCTGCCGAGAAGAAGCGAAGTAACGAGCCACGGATACTTCTTTCCAGCGGAAAAATACGCTCGAAGCACAGGCACCGAGCGAACCGCTTTCTTTTTCTTTTCTATAGACTCCATAGAGCCTCGGATTATACCACGAACTTCATAAAGCCGCACGTGGTGTAATTAACGGGCTGTAGCGTACACGCCGATCATTGGTGCTACAAACCACCAGAAGAAGTACTTGTCTGGTGCAAACAGAGCATCAAGAGACGGGGTAAGCGGGATAACTGCTGCAATATCAAGTACGTGATACCCGAGCGCTAGTACGAAGCCCCCGGTAACAAGAGCAAGGAGAGAAAGCACTATGGGATTAATTCGCATAGAGCCAGACGTGGCAACCCGCCGGAGAAGTATGTACGGGAAGAAGGTAAACACTGCAAAGAGTGTGATTCCGGCAACTGCCCGAACAAGTGCAGAGTCCCCTACAAGAAACATCTCCTTGTACGGAAATACCGTAAAGAGTGCGAATCCTACATAGAGGGCGAGTATAAGAGAAATGAGCATCGCTCGCCCCGCACGAAGCGCAAAGAAGAACAGTAGCGCCGCTATAACAACAAGAACAAGGAAGTTCCCGAAGAAGGTCACAATTGATCCAAACCCGCCGGTTGCAAACTGGTTAACGACATCCATACGGTTAGCATAGCAGACACACGCCGTGCTAACGGATACGTACTGTGCACTCTAGAGTCCTTCGCTCTTCAATTCTTCGATTGCCTTCTTTGCCTTGCCTGAGATCTTCTTCGGTAAGGTCGCGGTTAAACGAATAAGGAGGTCGCCCTCGTGTCCGTCGATAGAGACTCCTTTTCCTCGCAAGCGAAGTGTCTGTTGTGCCTCATTCATAGCTGGGATCTTCACCTCAAGCTTCTTCTCGTCGATGGTGGTGATGGTTGCAGTGGTGCCAAGAAGCGCGTCCGTAAGCTTCATAGGCATGTTCATCACAAGGTTCATGCCTTCTTTCTTAAATACCGAATGCGGCTTCACGTGCACCTTCACATACAGATCCCCGGAGACCCCACCTTTGATGGCTTCACCCTGTCCTGGCATACGAATCATCTCCCCGCCATCAATACCCTTTGGAATCTGAATCTTGATTTCCTCTTCGCGGCGCTCTACACCGTGTCCGGAGCAAGTCGAACACTTCTCTTTCGGAAGCTTTCCCGAGCCTTCACACACAGAGCATGATCGAACGCTTGTAAACGCGCCCAAGGGCGAGTTACGCGTCTCATGCATCTTGCCCTGCCCGTTACAGGTCTTGCAGGTCTCAAGTTCGGTTCCAGGCTTTGCACCGGAACCCTCACACGTGTTGCAGGTACCTACTTTAGTGAGGAGTACGGAGCGGCTACCGCCAAGGATAGACTCTTTAAAGGTTGCCTCGATATCAATAGAAATGTCTCGCCCACGCTTCACACGAGAGCGTCCTCCTCTTCCGCCGAATATGTCTCCAAATCCCTCGAAGAGATCGTTCAGATCGAACTCAACGCCACCCTGCCCGAAGCCACCAAATTGAGACGGATCAAAGCCTCCGTACCCGCCAGCTCCTCCTCCTTGAAACGTTTGACCGTATGAATCGTACTCACGACGCTTCTTCTCGTCTGAGAGGGTGCTATACGCTTCTGTTATTTCCTTAAACCTAGACTCATCCCCACCCTTATCAGGATGGTGCTTCTGCGCAAGCTTACGAAACGCCTTTTTAACGTCGTCTTGAGTGGCCTTCTTGTCGACGCCGAGTATGTCGTAATAGTTCTTCGCCATACGGCCACTATACACCTGGTAATTTTTTGTAGCAAAATCTCATCTATATAAATCAAAACGGGCGGTCTTCTCAAGGAAGACCGCCCGTTATCACACTCGTAGTCGGAGTGTTTTCAGTAGCCACGACGTGCCCGATCGCACCTTTCGGAGATGACGGGCCGGCCGGTAATTTGACTCCTCCGCTCACACGGGTCTCTGCCAAAGCGAGTGTCCGGGAAGGCGTAGTAGTAGCCGTACTGGTTCTGGTACCGCTCGGCGTCTCGCAGACGATCCGCGTCATACGGATTGGTAAGGGTTTGAATCCGTACCAAAACACTGCGATTGTTTATCGTTTGCCACTCGTATGAGTGACCGTCCGGACAGCGCATGAAGCGCTTGCCCCCGACCTGCACGTCAGTGCAGGTCGAAGGATCGGGCGTCACAGATTGCGCCGAAGCGCTGGTCGCGAAGACCATAACCGCGAACGCCGCGAGTCCGAGTACTTTGATGCTGGTCATTAAAGGATCTCCGTGTTGCGTGTCCCCTGAGGGACCCAAGTAACGTTAATACAATAATACACCATAAGAACATAAAAGTCAATGGCCGTAGCGAATGCCACGGCCATTGAAACACGCGAAGTGTCTTATTCCTTTGGCTTCTCTTCGCTGAACTCAGCGTCTGTTGGTCCGGCTTCAGGAGCGGGCTCGCCTTCAGTAGCTGGCTGTGGCTGATCCTTCATCATTGCCTCTCCAATCTTTGAGAGCGATGTTGAGAGTGCTTCAGAAGCTGTCTTAATTGCCTCGATATCGTCTCCGTCTCGTGCGGTGCGAAGTCCTGCAACCTTTTCGTTCACTTCCGTAACAACCTCGGCAGGTGCTTTCTCCCCTGCGTCCTTCACCGCCTTCTCTGCTGTGTAGATCATCTGCTCTGCAAGATTCTTTGCTTCAACGAGTTCCTTACGCTTCGCATCCTCTCCTGCGTGTGCTTCAGCGTCTGCTTTCATCTTCTCGATGTCAGCTTCAGAAAGACCTGTAGAGCCCTCAATACGGATAGACTGCTCCTTACCCGTTGTCTTCTCTACTGCCTTTACGGTAAGGATACCGTTGGTATCAAGGTCAAAAGAAACCTCAACTTGCGGGAGTCCGCGAGGTGCCGGTGGAATGCCGTCGAGCATAAAGCGTCCGAGAGACTTGTTATCAGCTGCCATAGCGCGCTCGCCCTGCGTAATGTGAATCTCAACGCTGGTCTGGTTGTCTGAAGCCGTTGAGAATGTCTGGCTGCGAGAGGTTGGAACCGCAGTATTGCGCTCAATAAGCTTCGTCGCGACACCACCCATGGTCTCAATTGAGAGTGAGAGTGGAATAACATCCACGAGAAGAATGTCCTTCACATCTCCCTGAAGAATACCCGCCTGAATAGCAGCACCAATAGCCACTACCTCGTCCGGGTTTACATCGCGATGCGGCTTCTTACCAAAGAGCTTCTCAACCTCTTCCTGAATCTTTGGCATGCGGGTCTGACCACCGACGAGAATAACCTCGTTTACGTCAGACGCCTTGATTCCGGACGCTTCAAGTGCGCGCTTTGTTATGTCAATCGAGCGAGCAATGTACTCATCTGAAAGGGATTCCAGATTCGCACGTGTGAGCTTCACAAGAAGATGCTGCGGATTGCCGTCAGAACCAACGGTGATGAACGGGATGTTCACTTCAGTCTCAGAAGACGTTGAGAGCTCGTGCTTTGCCTTCTCAGCACCCTCATCAAGACGCTGAAGCGCGAGAGGATCCTTCGTTACGTCGATACCAGACTCCTTCTTAAACTCGTCCGCAAGATAGCGAACAATCTTCTGATCGATATCCCTGCCACCCATGTGGCTGTCGCCATCGGTAGACTTCACCTCAATAACATCATCGCCAACCTCAAGCACGGACACGTCGAATGTTCCTCCTCCGAAGTCGTAGACAACAATCTTCTCTTCTTTCTTCTTGTTAAAGCCGTACGCGAGTGCTGCTGCCGTTGGCTCGTTGATGATGCGAAGTACCTCGAGACCTGCAACCTGTCCGGCCGCCTTTGTTGCTGCACGCTGTGCATCGTCAAAGTATGCAGGCACGGTGATAACCGCCTGAGTGATAGTCTCGCCAAGCTTCTTCTCTGCGTCAGCCTTCATTTTGGCCAGAATCATCGCGGATACTTCCTCAGGACGATAGTCCTTGTCCGCGAGCCGTACCTCAACGCCGCCATTAGGTCCTGCCTTAATTTCGTACGGCACAACATCCTTATCCTTCTGTACCACATCGTCCTTAAAAGCATGGCCCATAAAGCGCTTGATGCCGTAAATAGTGTTCTTCGGATTGGTTACTGCCTGACGCTTCGCGAGTGTACCCACGAGGCGCTCGCCATTCTTTGCGATAGCAACAACCGAAGGAGTAGTGCGGGTACCTTCTGCGTTCTCAAGAACGCGAGCCTCGCCACCCTCCATGATTGCCATGGCGGAGTTGGTGGTGCCCAGATCGATACCGAGAATCTTTCCCATAGTGAAATTAGTTAGGTTATTAGAGAAACCCTTACAAAAACGCCCTCGCGCCCAAGTCCCTTCATTTTACGCTTCCTGCGCCGGGGTTCAAGTCCCTAGCCTTCGAAGCTCCCTACCCGTACTTTGGCTGGACGCACCACGAGGTCGCCTGCCCTCCACCCTGGCTCAAGAACCACTGTGATAATGTCGTCCTTCTCTTTCGTATCTACCGGGTCTTGGCCAAACGCCTCATGGAGCATTGGGTCAAATGCCTCTCCAGGAGCTCCGAAAGTCTGGAGTCCAAGCGAATTCGCCGCGTCATGAAGCTGCTTTGCAATAGCTTGGAAGGATGCAGGAATCTCCCCAGCACTTTCCGCACGAGCGAGTGAGTCCATGGCGGTTATGAATGCACGTGATGCCTTAACGGTACCGAGCTTCACCGCGTCCATACGCTCCTCTTCGAAACGTTTAAGCGCATTTACATAGTCTGCCTTAGCACGCTGCCATCCATCAAGATGTTCCTGACGCTCCTTCTTGCAGACATCAAGTTCTTTTTTGATTTTTGAGAGCTTCGTATCAGCACGCGACTCACGCTCCTCGAGCTCAACCTCGCTCATACCATCTTCTTCGGAGCCGTCGCGCTCAACTACAACGTCGTCGTTCATGTTCATTGCATCGTTGTTTTAGATCCAGGTGTATTGATGTCCAATGTTTCTAGTTGGGTCGTGTGAAGTTCATCTAAACCTGCTTGAAGCGCTGCTCTCCCTTCTTCTAGCTTGGTAGTTATGGCCTCGAGAGCAGTTAGTTCAGCTTCCATGGCCTCATTAAACAGCTTCATACTTGCAGTATGCCGGGCAATAAGCTCAGCTATTCCAGGAATAGTGTCTTTTTGTGCCTCAAGCTCTGCGAGTAAATCAGCATCTTTCTTGCGACCCGCCTCGATTCGTTCCTTGAAGTCTGCTATTTTCGACCATGTATCTGTTATTTCAGCATTTTGCGCTTCAAGCATGCGACGCGCCTGACGTGAGATCTCCTCAACCGAAGGAGTTACCTTTTTCTGGGGAATTCTTTCTTCGCTCATCCATAAAATATGCCCGAAGTGGGAAGCTTAGTCAAAGCACCACAGGATTAGAAGAGTCCTTGGAACCACGCAACAATAGCTCTCCAGATGGCAAAGAAGAATCCTGGATCGGTCTCAACCGTTGTTGTGGCTTCAACAACTATCTCAGCCTCTACAGGCTCAATACTGCCACTCCCAACAGTCTCTGACGGAGGTGAGGACGGGACTGGCTTAGGTGTTGTTTCTCCATAGGCTCTGCAATACCCTGCAGCCGGCTCTCCCATGCAAGCCATAAGTGTGCACATAGCTTGGCCGTTTGCGTTCTTGCTACAGCTGTTACACCCATCAAACCAGGAGGTGCAGTTCGCTGGAGGCGTATAGGTTCCTTCTTGCTTTCCATTAAGCTCAGCAGCAGTGCACTCGCCTTTGTGTTGGTACGTCGCACCTTCAGCACCGAGCACGCAGCTGTTTCCGTACGTCTTGTAAACACCCTTTTCTGTACCGCAGACCGGGTCGTACTGCATGGTGCACATTGTCGGAGTCTCCGCCTGGGTTATGGCGGGAACAGCGAGTACGGCAAAGGCTAGAGCCAGCACTATGGATGGTGTGTTCTTCATGTATAGAAGTATAGACGCTCGTAGCATGAAAACCTTACCGGACTCTGCTTACTCCGTGGTGTCCCCTAGAAACTCCTCCTCGTCCTTCTCCGCATCTGCCTTAGTTTTATGCACCACATCATCCTTGTGATGTGGTGTCGCGTAGATTGAATACAGTTTCAGTTCCTCGCCTCCTACGTTCACAATATTGTGTTTGGTACCTGCTGGTATAACAAGAGCGGATCCGTCCGCAATATCATGCGAGACGTCGTCTAGAATTGCCTGTCCGTTCCCTGCCTCAATACGGATAAACTGGTCCTGTCCATGCACCTCTTCCCCAATGTCTTCACCTGCTGGAATGCTCATCAAAACAAGTTGCATATACGAGGCCGTGTACAACACCTTCCTAAAGTTGGTGTTCTCAAGCGTCTCTGACTCGATGTCATTTATGAATCCTTTCATGTATGAAGTATACGACGTACTGGTGAAGAATACGTAAAGCGGGCCCTGGAAGAGATTCCAGGGCCCGAGCCTTAGTGTAGTTGTCGATATGCGTTCCCTACGCGAAGCCCGTCTTTCCATGCCTGAAGCAGGAGTTCGGTGTTCTCGGTGTAGGCTTCGAAGAACGGCTGCACAATCGCCGAGGGCGGATTAGTTGCCGCAAGGAGTTGCACGCGGGCCGCACTGAGCTCAGCACTGCGTGATACACGAAGCGACAACGTGCCGTCATTGTTCTCAGTAACGACGTGCTGAATCGGTGCATCTTCGTTGTGGCGTCGCACCGTGTACTCGAGCCATCTTCGTGCGCTTTTGGGTAATGCAATGCACGCATACGAACAGAGAGTTAGCATCAAGTCTTCGTTGCTTGGCTCCCATATAACATAGAGTCTAAATTTCCAGGGCGGTGTAGCGCCCGAAGCAATATCACGGGGAATGAATTGCATCATCCACGCTCGTACGTCATCGTCTGAGATGCAGCGTGCTTCAGTGAGTCGTAACGATCCAACTTCTCGTGGCAGGCCCTGAACCAGGAACCTGCCGAGATCCCAGGTCTCCATAGCGATTCCTCCCAAACATCAAGTTCCTCAAAAACTATAGGGCATCCCTATAAAAGAACAAACACCGCGGGGTGCGCGGTGTTGTTCGAGGAGATTAACGCTTGGACCACTGTGGGCTCTTGCGGGCCTTTCGAAGACCCGGCTTCTTGCGCTCAACCGCACGAGGATCGCGCTTCAGGAAGCCTGCAGCCTTAAGAGCTGGACGGCTACCCTCCTCGATAAGGGTAAGGGCGCGTGAGATAGCATGGCGAACCGCTACTGCCTGTGCGCTCTTGCCTCCTCCCTGGACGCGCGCCATAACCTCGTAGTTGTTCTTGTGCTCCTCAACGCGGAACGCGTCTCCGGTAACTGACTCGCGCTCTGCGGTATTGAAATACTCACGCGCATCCATGCCGTTAACCGTAACTGAGTTCTTGTCTGCTGGAGTCAGCTTTACGCGAGCAGATGCCGTTTTGCGGCGTCCGACGGCGGTGACGTAGTTCTGGGTGTTCTCGGGCATATTAATCAGTTATGGTAAGACGCTTCATGCGCTCTTTGCGAAGCTTGTTGCGCGGGATCATACCGTCAACAGCCTTCCAAAGTGCTTCACCAACGCCCTTTTTCTGAAGGAGGTTCGCGAGTGAGGTAATGCGGAGACCACCTGGGTATCCCGTGTAGCGGGTGTACTCCTTGCCGGCAATACGCTTCTCCGTCATGACGAGCTTCGACGCATTTATGATCTCAACCTCAACCGGCATAACCTCGTTCTGGAGGTAGTTTGCTGACTTCTTTCCAAGAAGTACGGAAGCAGCTTCGCTGGCAACACGTCCAAGTGCGCCGCCTGCGGCGTCGATGGTGTAGAGCGTGCGCTCTCCCTTCTGTGTCTTAGTAGTAGTCATGATGTTATACGAATGCGATGTAGGCCTGCTTGCGTCCGTCGGTAGCGGTTGCAGCACGCTTTACGATACGGGTGTAGCCACCAGGGCGCTCAGTGTAGCGAGGAGCAATCGTTGCGAAAAGCTTCGCTGTCGACTCGTCATCGTTACCAAGGCGTGCAGCCACGAGGCGGCGGTTAGCCACCGAATCCACGCGAGCGTGGGATACAAGCTTCTCGATGATTGGGCGGAGCTCCTTAGCCTTTGCCTCAGTCGTTGAGATGCGCTCGTGGATGATCAAGGACCGCATCAGGGAACGCATCAACGCTACGCGCTGGTCATGCGGTCGTCCGAACGTCCTTCCTTTGTGATGATGGCGCATATATCTTTTTTAACACGAATTCCTTATCTCGTCCAAATTACTCGCCCTTGAGCTCAAGTCCGAGCTTGTCGAGTGCGTCTGCAATGTCAGTCACAGCCTTCTCGCCAACGCCGTCGAGCTCAAGGAGTTGTGCGGATGTCTTCTTAACGAGACCGGCAACAGACTTAATGCCTGCATCCTGAAGGGCGGTTGTAACACGGCCCCCTAGCTCTAGCTCCTCAACCTTTACCTTTGCTGGATCCTTTCCAAGAGATTTGTCATCCGAGTCGGTCTTCGAAGACTCTGAAGAGGATTCTTCGCGTGGGTCCTGGAAGCCAATAACCGCGGAGAGCTGCTGAATCATGGTCTCGATAGAACGCTCGAGTGCCTCGCGAGGAGAGATTGTACCGTTTGTCTCGATAAGCATGCGCAGACGATTGAAGTCCGTACGGTCTCCAACGCGCATGTTCTCAACCTCGTAGTTAACGCGGCGAATTGGGGTGAACGTCGCATCAAGCGCGATGGTGCCGATGTCAACCTTCTCCTTCGTAAGAGTCTCGCGCGCAACATAGCCAAGACCACGCTCGATAGTAGCCTCGAGCTCGAAGCTAACCTTGCCTGAGATGTCAGCAATGTGCATGTCTGGGTTTGCAATCTCAACCTGGCTCGGAAGCTTGAAGTCTGCAGCAGTTACCTGCTTAGGACCCTTAACGGAGAGTGAGATGGTCTGAGCCTCGTCGCCATGAAGCGAGAAGTGAACACGCTTGAGGTTCAAAAGCACCTCCATAACGGACTCGCGAACGCCGTCCATTGTTGCGAACTCGTGTGAGACGCCTTCGATCTTAACCGACGTTACGGCAGCACCTGGAAGCGATGCGTGAATAATACGGCGTAGTGAGTTGCCGAGTGTGTGGCCGTAGCCTGGGTAGAGAGAATCGATCTCATAAACACCCTGAACGCCTTCTTCTGAGACGACGCGGGGCTTTGACGGGAGCGTGATGTGGTATTCCATAACTCAATCAGATTAAACCAACAATAAAAACGACTAGCGGCTGTAGAACGAGAGCACGGCAACGAGATCACCCGCTGGAGATGCTGCCTCCTCGGTTGGAACCTCGTTAACGCTACCCGACATCTTCTTAGCATCCCATGAGAGCCAAGGAGAAAGCGTCGGACGCTCGAGGAACTTCTCAGCGAAATTCTCGAACAGCACCGCACTCTTCGAGCCCTCGCGCACCGCGATTACGTCACCAATCTTCATTGCGCGCGATGGGATCGTTGTCTTCACACCATTCACGGTTATGTGACCATGCGAAGCCATCTGGCGAGCAGCGCGACGTGTCGGTGCTAGCCCGATGCGGTAGAGGACGTTGTCGAGACGAAGCTCGAGGAGGCGGTGGAGGGTCTGAGCTGGTGGCTTGCCGTGTGTTGAGGTTGCCGTAGCGACATAGTTCGAGAACTGCTTCTCTGAAAGACCGTAGGTCATACGAACCTTCTGCTTCTCAAGAAGCTGCTTGCCGAACTCAGTCTGGTTCTGGCGACGTCCCTTCTTGTTACGTGCTGCACGCTCTTCAGCGATAGCAAATTTCTGAGTCTGAGTCTTCTCGAAGACGGATGCACCGAGGCGCTTCGCAATCTTGTACTTAGGTCCGATTTTCATAGATAGAGAGAATGAGAAAGACTATACGCGGCGAGCCTTTTTAGGGCGTGGGCCGTTATGCGGGACTGGTGTTGCATCCTTGATAGAACGAATCGCAATACCCTTGGTTGAAAAACCGCGAAGTGCGGACTCGCGTCCTGCACCAATGCCACGGATAACCACAGACGCCTCCTTAAGGCCAATAAGGATTGCCTTGTCGCCAATGAGCTCGCCAACCTTGGTTGCGGCGTACGGAGTTGACTTACGAGCACCAGAGAAGCCAAGCGCGCCTGCAGAAGACGACATGATTGCGTTGCCTGCATCGTCGGTGAGCACAACCTTTGTGTTGTTGAAGGTAGCCTCAACGTGAAGCACACCGCGCTCGAGACGCTTCTTAACGGCCTTCGACATGGCGCGATCCTTGCGGCCCTGGTCCATGCCCTTGCCTGACTTCTTGATGATTCGTTTCTTTCCCATAGTGAATTAAAAGTGTATGTCCGCGGATTATGTCTTCTCGAGCGTACGGCGACCAGAACCCATCGTCTTACGAGTGTTTCCACGAACAGTACGGGAATTCGTCTTCGTGCGCTGTGCACGAACCGGAAGACGACGCTCATGACGAATACCGCGTGCAGAACGAATGTCCTTCAAGCGCTTAACGTTCTGTCCTTCTTCGCGGCGAAGCTCTCCCTCAATGGTGTAGGCCTCCGCAAGCGTACGGATAGTTTGCTCCTCGTCAGCAGAGAGATCGCTTCCCTTGCGGGTAGGCTCAATCTTTGCGGTCTTAAGAATCTCAAGCGCACGAGTCGGTCCGATACCAAAGATAAGAGGCAGCGCGTATGCGAGCTGCTTGTCGTCTGGAAGGGTTACACCGGCGATACGCATGGGATACGAGGATTAAGTAAAGTAAATGAAACGAGACGGCTTTAGCCCTGACGTGCCTTGCGGCGAGGATTGCGCTTGTTGATACGGTACAAGCGTCCGCGACGGCGGACGATGATGTCTCCAGGCTGCTGGACTTTAATGGATGCGCGTACCTTCATCGTTAGGGATATTTAGCTAAGCCGCCTCACGATGCGCGCTCGGCCGCCATACGGGTCGATAACCAGTTCTACCTGGTCACCTACCAGAACACGTATCCGGTGCAGGCGCATCTTTCCTGCAAGATAAGCAAGCTGGAGCTCTCCCGTCGGCATCCTAACCCTAAAAAGGGAATTAGGAAGCACCTCCTCTACGGAGCCGGTTGCTGCGCCTTCTTTACTTACCTCCATGTGAAGCTTCATCATCCTACCAAGGACTAAGAAGAGCGTCAACCGTGTTATCCCGAGTTTACTTGGCTTTCGGGGCGTTCTCGACCGAGACTTTGATCTTTGCCGGGTCCGCTGGGAAGGAACGGTTCCAGAATGGGCGAAGTACAAAGGTTGCTCGTTCAACTTCAGGGTATCCAGCAAGCACGGTTTCTGCCTGAGCTGAAGACTTTCCTGCTACGGCGCTCGCTATCTTTGCAGGGTCTACACTCCACAAAACCTTGGTATTTCCGGCCAGAGAGAAGGCGAACTCGTCAATTCCAGGGACCGGGAGATCCCCTACAGGAGTTAGTGTAAGACCTGAAGCGTCTTCAATGGAGATTGGTTGGCCACTGTAGGAGCCAACAACTTGGTACGCGATAGATCGAGCAAGTGCTGCCTTCGGGAACACCACGATGTTTGCAATAGCTTTCTCAGAAATCTGTACCGAGTTCTTTGCTCCAGCTTGGTCTGGTTGTGGCTCATATGTCACACGACTAGCACCAGGAACAAGAATGTATCCCTCTGGAACAGCCTCAGCAATTGCCGCGTCGATGTCAGATCCGAGCTTTGTGCGAATCTCCTGTGCTTTTGCGTCGCGCGTTGCCGCTTTAACGCTTGGACGAGTTCCCGCAAATCCTCCCTTCATAGCCTCCGTAGAGCGTGCGGTAACCTGCGTAAAGGTTGCACCGCCCTTGAGTCCTGGAAGGGTGAAGGTGGTTGGGCCCACGTTGTAGTTTTCTCCAGCAGCATCCGCGTAGACGGTTGTCACAAGAGTACCCGGAGCGCCTCCCTTACTAGCAGGAACCGTTACAGAGTCACGAATCCTGAAAATCAAACCGTCCGGCGTCTCAAAACGGGTGTTCTTGATGAGCTGCTGAGGCACTGTCTGCTTATTCTCGATAGTGAGCGTACCCTGGGCAGATTGGTTCACAGTCTCCGTGCCCTCGCTCTCAACGTCAACGCTCGCTACCTTCTCAACGGTAAGTATCTCAAACGGGAGATCGCCTGCTGAACCCGTTGCAAGGAACTCGCCTGCGACGGCAGTTTGATTCTCCGTTGCCGTTACGTTTACCTCAGCACCAGAGAATGCGAATAAGGCTCCAATTGAGCCAAGGATAATTATGACAGCTACAATAGCGGTTCCAACCGGGAATGAACGCTTCGAACGTGGTGGCAGAGGTCGTGCATAGCTCGGACGCTCAGGTGGTGGTGGGGGCACTGGGGACGATGTATACGCTGGTGCGTCCTCACTACCCTCCATAGCACGTCGGCGCGATGGTGGAATGATGTCATTTAGATTCTTTTGCATATCTACGTAGAAAAGCCTCAATATGAGTAGTACCGCCTAAGTATACACCCAGGAGAGTCAGCATTGAGCCTCGTTCGGGTATAACAATCTACAGCGATTCAGGAGGTGCCTCAGGAGTATTTCTGCCCCGCGCGGCATAGAGCGCAAGAAGCGCGAGAAATAAATCTCCATCCCCAAGCCCCCTTGTCTTAACTCTCGCCGCTAGGTGGGACGGGGTTATTGGTATAACGGACAACGGTTCCTCCGAGAGCCACAACGAACGAAGCTTGCTCTTCTCTAGAGTGCGCTTCAAATAATCTCGCGCGTCAGTGTCCGCAAGGAGGAGAAGGGTTCGTGGAAGTGCCTGAACTGCAGCCACACTAGAGAATGCCCCGTGCAAAGCGTCGAGCCATATGCGCTCTGCTTCCTCTGATTCCTTTGCAAAGGATTCGTTAGCAACTGGATCAATCATGTCCACAGCCGATAGGTGTGCTCGCTGCCCTGCCTTTCGTGCGGCAATCAAAAGATCCTGTGTGCCAAACGGGACTCCTCGTACTTCTACGAGGAGTCCCCGCTTTATGAACGCCGCATCCGTACCAGTTCCGGACACATCAAGCACCACGAAATCCTTCTGGTGCGGGTAGAGGTCTCTGAATACGGTGTACGCAACAGGCGCGAACGCCGTTAGCTCAATATCGTTCGTATGAAATGCCCTTCGTAGGGATGATTCTATGGCATGCGCTGCCTCTTTTTCGAGTGTAGAGGCGAGAATAACGAGTTCTGCACGTGTTACGCGTTTTCCAAAGGGATGCGGTGTCTCGTAGCCGTTTAGGATCGTTGCAACAACCGTATGGCCAGAACTTACACGATCCTTTGGCACTACGGCCGTCTTCTTAACAGCGTCCGCTAGATGCGCGTGCGAGAACGTGAATGTGTTCTTTTGCTGAATGTTTGTTGTTGAAACAAGAGTTTCTTGCCATGGAGCCGCTACTGACACCAACACTTTCTCGACGCCACCGCTCCCGGTCTCGCGTCTGAGCGCAGGAGCCCCTTCCTCAATCAGGAGTCGTTCAAGAAAGGAAAGCGAACGCAGCATACCTTCCCTGACGGTCTCACCTTCGCGAGTCTCAACGTCAACACGTGCAGTGTAGTAGATAATAGGCGGCTTCCCTTCTTCGTAGTGCACGTAGGCTCCACCTACCGAGGCTGAGCCAATGTCTATAAGCGCCACTGAACGCGCTTTCTTCTTGTTAAACGAAAAAAGACCCATAGAACGGAGTATACCAGCTGCTCTTCACGCTAGCTTTACACATAGGTGTCTATAGTTACCCCATTACTCCTATATTCAAAAATCTATGGCTGATAATCCAGATCTAAACAACAGAGCAGAAGATCATGCAGAGTGGTGGGAAGGGGTGAAAAAGGAGCAGGCTGCTCGCTCCGAAAAGCTTGATGCGGAGGAGCGCCTCGAGAACAACAAGATGCTTGAAGACTTCGGCGAGGAAGTGGATGCAGCCGGAGACTGGGTTGAAGCGGACTGGGATCAGTTCAAAGCACGCGTTCAGCAATGGACCAACAAAGCTGAGGTTAAGATTGACGACGCAATTTAGGTTCGCTTTGTGTTAAAGAAGAGCTCCCAAGTGGAGCTCTTCTTTTGTGGGGGACTGGAACGATGTTGGAACTTTCTTGCTTGACAAACGTATTTATTAATGCTAATATAGCGTCAGACAAACTTCTTTCGGAGTCAACAATATGTCCAGTTGCTATGGCGAAAGCCTTACATGCTCAAAGTGTCGAGAAGTGAAGACACAATGGAAGAACGCTTCCGGCCAGCCGGTTTGTACCGCGTGCGAAACCAAACCGGAGCCGCAGCGAATCTGCCCTGACGATCAATCTGCGATGCAGAAGGTTCCGCTTCAAAACGGAAGGTTGCTTGTCGACCGCTGCCCCACATGCAACGGCGTCTGGCTCGACCACAAAGAGCTGGAGGCTTTGGCCGAAGAAGCCGACACAAACCCTGTGTTCGCCACCGGACTTCTTCTTGGAATTGCCATGGGTTAATTTCACCGCTCAACAAAGGTCACCTGACCTATGTTGGGCGGCTTTTGTTTATAGCTGGCAGACTAGGTATCAAACCTACTCCAACACCCCCTTAATCCTACGCACGCCGCTCGCAACAGCCTCTTCTTTCTGAATACGGAACTTCCGTCCGTCTGCATGTATCTCGCTCGTATTCGTTACATGGGGGCCGCCACAGAACTCAAGGGAGAACGCATTAGGAATATCCGGTGTCTCTTCCGTTGCGTGTATTGGACCAACGGAATACACCGACACCATGTCTGGATACTTAACCCCGAACTCCATCTCTGCACCGAGCTTCTCTGCCTCTTCGCGTGCCATAACCGTGCGCGTAACAGGAAGATCTTGGTATACAACCTCGTTCACAATCTTCTCAACCTCAGCCTTCTGTTCGTCCGTCATCTTGCCAGGAGATGCGAAGTCTATGCGAAGGCGCTCAGACGTAATGTTTGAACCGCGCTGTTTAACCTCAGAACCCAGCACCATCTGAAGTGCCTTAAGGAGAATGTGGTGCGTGGTGTGATACCGGACCGTCTGCTCAGCATGGTCTGCGAGCCCGCCCGCAAAGCGCTGCGCTCCTCCTGCCCTTGAGGTCTCCTGATGCTTCTTCATAAGCTCAAGCACGCCAGCGAGATCTATCTCAATCTCGCGTTCGTTTGCGATCTCTTCGGTTAGCTCAACAGGGAAGCCATAGGACGTAAATAGGGTAAACACATCCTCTGGAGTAACAGTGCCCTTTGCTACTAACTTCTCAAGCTCGCGCATGCCGCTCGTAAGGGTTTTACGGAATTTCTCTTCCTCTTTCGCAATCTCCTCTTCAATCTTCCCTGCGTTTGCGAGCACGTGTGGGTATTGGTCCGCATAGACCTGAGCGTAGCCTTTTGCTACGTCAGCAAGTACCGCATCCTTGATACCAAGGCGATCTGATTCACGTATTGCACGGCGCAAAAGTCTGCGAAGCACATAGCCAGCCTCTGTGTTTGAAGGCAGGATTCCTTCAGCAAGCATGAACGCACTTGCACGCATGTGATCAAGAATGATGCGGAATGCCCGCGTTGTTGCCTCGTCTTCACCGTACTTCTTTCCAGAGCGCTCCTCAACAACCGCACGGGCGGCGTCAAAGATATCAAGCATAAAGATGTCCGGCCCAACCGTTGCCATCGTTATGCGCTCAAGGCCTCCACCAAAATCGATATTCTTCTTTGGAAGCTCCTGAAAGGAACCATCCTCTTTCTTAACAAACTGCATGAATACCGAGTTCCCAATCTCAACAAATCGCCCGCAATCGCAGTTTGGATGGCAGTGTGTGCCCCATTTTGGATCATGTGGTGTGCCGAAGTCGTAGAAAATCTCTGAGTCTGGCCCCCCCGGCTCGCCTGCTGGCATGTTGCTTGGCACCCCTGAACGGCTCCACCAGTTCTTCTTTGCATCGTAGGCAAATATCCGGTCCTTTGGACCCATGCCCTTTAGGTACCCGTCAGCTTCGCTTCCAATGTTAGAGAACTCAGCATCGACCCCCTTTTCTTTAAAGAGACGCTTCCAAAGTTCTACCGCTTCCGTATCAAGTGCGATACCTGCTTCTTTGTCCTCTGCAAATACGGTTACGTAGAGCTTATTTGGATCAATACCAAACCCCGTCTCGGTACTCGTAAGGAACTCAAATATCCAAGGAAGTTGTTCCTGTTTGAAATAGTCACCGAAAGACCAGTTCCCAAGCATCTCAAAGAATGTCGTATGACGATTGTCTCCAACTTCCTCAATGTCTCCCGCACGAAACGCGAGCTGCGAGTTCACAACGCGCTTTCCTTCCGGATGATCCTTTCCAAGGAAGTACGGGAGCAGGGGCTGCATCCCGCTCGAAGTGAAGAGGGTTGTTGGATCATTGCCGGGCACAATGGGAGCCGATGGGATAATCACATGCCCCCGAGCCTCATAGAATGCGAGGAATCGCTTACGGACTTCAGATACAGTCATAGTGGTATGACGATACCATTATTTGATAAGGCGCTCGAGCTGCGCCACATCACGCTCTATCGACTTCAATCCCTCAAGGAAAATGTCAGGCTTCTTGGTATTCAAGCCGCATTTCTTGAAGATGTCTTCCGGAGACATGCTTTCTCCCGCTGATAGGAAACCATCCACTTTTCTGATGAATGAGGGATCCTTTTCGAGCTTTGCATGCAGACCCTTACTAATGAGCTGTCCGTACGCATACGAGTACACATAGAAGAATCGGCGTATGTGGCTCCAGTTAACAAAGAAGTACCCGTCGCCACGCGTGAGCTTGAATGCAGGACCGAGATAAGACTGCATATGCTCGTTCATGAGATCCGCGATACGCTCCTTGGGTACATAACCTTCCTTACGTATGAGTGCGTGAAGCGAGCGCTCGAAGCTAAAGCAGGCAATCTGCCGGAAGACGGTGCTAATATCGTCCTGGATGACATTATGTAGTGCGATGATGCGTTCTTCCTTAGGAAGGTTTGCAACGAGGCGCTTTAGTGCAGCGTACTCGAAGAAGGTGCTTGCAGTCTCTGCAGTTGAAATCGGATGCCCTTCATACAACGGGCGCTGGTCCTTGGAGCGCTCTGCGTGTACTGCATGTCCCATCTCATGTGCAAGTGTTTTCACTGAATCAAACGTGTCAGTGTGATTAAGAAGAACGAATGTCGGGACACCAGGACCCGATGCACAGTACGCGCCTCCTGCTTTACCTTTCTTTGGGTGCACATCTACCTGGCCGCTTGCGATGAGGCGGTCAAAGATACGAGCATACACAGGATCGAGCTCCTCAAAGACCTCCCGGACGATAGGCACGGCCTTCTCGAACGGCATCTTGGTCTTTAGTTCGCCTATAGAGGCACTACGATCAGCATACGTGAGGTGGTCGAGCTTCAAAAGCTTCCGCTTAGCCTCATAGAAACGGTGGGCTATCTTCTTACTCTTCTCAACCGCCTCTACGAGTGCGAGCACACTCTTCACATCGTTCTGGTAGCCGCGGATTGTTGCCTCGTAAGGTTCTTTCATACCGCGAAGCTCGTCTTCGATCTTCTTGTCAGTGTAGATGGCATTGATTTCTCCTTCTGCGACATCCGCAACACTTTCGTACGCCTCGTTAAGGAGTGCGCCAAGCTTCCGACGCTTTGCCGTCGGCTGGTTCGCCAGGATGCCAACTGCTTCTGGAAGCGGGAGCATCTTGTCGTTAAACTCCACGGTCTTCTTGTTGAGCACATTATCCGTTAGCTGCACCCATCGTCCATGTGATACATCCTCCTTCAGGGATAGTATTTTTTCTTCGGCCTCTGAGAGATCGTAGCGAGCATTTTCGAATACTTGCTCGAGCCAGTACTTGAATGGTGCGAGCACAAGTGCCTTCAAGAATTCACGCTGCTTCTCCTGAGAGATCTTTCCGAGTTCGAGCGTAAAGAAAAGAATCTGGTTGCCTCGTCGTGTGCCTCGCTCCTCAAGACGTGCCGCGAGTGCCTCAGCCTCCTTGTCTTCTATATTGAGATCCTTTCGGTAAAACACATAGTAGCTGGCACGGGTTGCGGGAAGAGCAATAAGTGCTTCGTATGCAATAAGTGCTTCTGCGAGCGCTTTCGCATTCTTTAAATGCCTCTTGTCTTCGCGGTACTTCTTCGCGAATGCAGCCATGGCTTTATCAGCCATTTTTTGATCTTCCTCGATAGCCGGATCAGTAACACCCTTATAAAAAACTGATAGGTCCCACTCGGTTTTAAGTACGGTCATATATAGACGATACCAGCGCTCAAGAAGCGCTGCAAATCAAAACCAACCTATCTCTCCCTTGTCTCCCTTTCTTAGATACTCATTCGTCTTGCTAAACGGTTTTGAACCAAAGAATCCATTCCTTGCTGAGAACGGAGACGGGTGTGGAGACTCTATAACCAAGTGTTTGGCTCGATCAATATGCGCACCCTTTGTACGCGCATAATTGCCCCACAGTATAAAGACCAGATGCTCTCGTTCTTCAGAGAGCACGCGTATAACCGCATCGGTGAATTCCTCCCATCCCTTGCCTTGATGCGAGTTAGCACTTGCGGCACGGACAGTAAGGGTCGCATTCAGAAGCAGTACTCCTTGTTTTGCCCATCTGGACAGATTGCCATCAGCTACAGGCCTTACCCCAAGATCGCTCTCGATCTCTTTATAAATATTGCGAAGGGAAGGCGGGAGGGGAATTCCCTCCTCAACTGCAAACGATAGACCAATGGCTTGATGTGGCCCATGATACGGGTCCTGCCCAAGTATGACGACCTTAACTTGATCAAAGGGCGTTAACTCAAACGCCTTAAATATATTCTTTGGATGCGGATAGACCGTGCTGGCCGCGTATTCTTCCTTTACAAATTCTGTGAGTTCTTTGAAGTAAGGCTTTTCAAACTCCCCTTCGAGTCTTTTCTTCCAGGACTCTTCGATTCGAACCTCCATAAGCTACTTCTTCCCGGCCTTGTGCATCGCAAGCAACTTCTTCCCAGCAGCTTCGCGGTATGGGCAGAACTCACATGCTTCTCCTACTGGAGGTATGGCATCACTCTCAAGTGTCTCCTTAATACGCGGAAGAATCTCGTCTATCCACTCAGACTGCCCTTCGCACTCGACAACGGTTACCTCAAACTCAAGCTTGGCATCAAATGCTTCCTTGTCGTCATGCGCATTTGCATAGACCAAGTACCCCATTGAGGACACCTCGAATCCGTTATGCCGGAGAAGCCACTGATACACACCCATCTGCCGCTTGTACTGCTCATTCCAGCTTGAATCCCCGAGCGTCTCTATAGTGCCAGGCTTTGAAGTTGCCTTGTAATCAACAACAATCAATTCTCCTGCCTTATTTACCCATATATCATCTACCGCGCCTGAGATAACAAATCCGGTTGGAGTATGCGTATATTCCACACCCTCAAAGTTCTCGCGCCAGGTATCCATCTTTGCGTGCACGAAGGGAACCGCATCGATGCCGTACTTTTCCATGAGTGGATGCGCTGTTGCAGCCTTCCGGTGTACATCAAACTCCTTCTTAAAGAGTGCATCCACGGCTTTGTTAAGCGTGAACTCAGGGTATCCAGGACGCTTCGTGCCGAGCTTGTTGTCTACATAAAAGCACCGCGGGCACTCTACAAAGAATTCAATCTTTGAACGCGACAAACGCCACTTCTTGCCGCCATAGTTCCAGTCTGCACCACGGTTTGGATTGTATCGCTTGAAGTCAGACATACTATTGCTTTGCGCAGAGCGTATTAACTTCCGCAACAACCGTCCCAATGCGCTCCGGTGTTAGACCAACACTGCGAAGAACGTCTCTATTCTCTCGAACCTGGTCACACGTAACGATGCCCATGTCGATAAGAAGACGCTTCTCAGCTTTCTTAAGAGTCGTGAGAGCGGTAACCGGGAATAAACTGCTTGCGATAATACGATCGTACAGATTCCCTTCGTGCGGATAGCTCCATCCAAGAAGACCCATACCGGAACAGTTCGCGAAATCAATCGCCTGACGCGTGAACTTGGTGTTTGTAATAAGAAAGCCAAGATCAACAGGGCAGACTTTCTTACCTTCTTCCTTGCACTGCCAAATGTCATCAAAACGAGCCTTCACGTAGAGCGCTACTTTTACGTCAGTTTTGTATCCGGGACTATTGTGATACTTAAGTTCAGCTGCAAGATGCTCGTCCCCTCGCCTTGCGTACACATCTACTTCGTGGGGTACACACTTACCTGGAATCATTCGGCGTCCCTCTACTGTCCAGCCTTCCTTCTTAAACAGTTCCGCTACGAAATCCTCAAAGGGGTGCCCCGAAGGACCGAACTCAAACAGTGCACGTCGCAGACTATACCGTGCAGCAACGGGACGAGCTTCTTGGCGGAGCATCTGGAATGAACGGCGGTATATGTCGTTGCTTTGTGCCATCGGACCCATCGAAGTCTCAATTGTGTGCCGAATGCGTTCTGCCGTTGCTTGTGTCGCTCCTGCACGAACAAGAGACCCCTCGAGCTTTATGCCATTGAATACCTCTACAGTTCCGTCTGCCTTAGTGATTTCGGGCTTCATTTACCCCTATCATACCATCCTGATTTCTCTCTCAGATTGTGAGTATCCCGCCTCCAAGTAATTCTTCTCCTCGATATAGGACAAGGGATTGTCCCGAGGCGAGTGGCTCCGGAAGCAAGAGACTTGGCTTGAATTCTTTTCGATCTCCAGAAAGCGTGCCCTCTATAACGGGCCCATGGTAGCGAAACTGTGCAGAGAGTACGTCATCCGTATCTTCGCTAAGCCAATTAGTGTCTGTTAGTCGAAGGCTGTCGGTATTTGATTGAATGTTTCGTTTCCTAGATACGATCAGTTGATTCTTCTCAATGTCCTTCTGTACCACATACCATGGACCAGGGCGCGCATTCTCAAGCGAGATACGTGCGCCAAGTGTGTGGAGGAGCGCGCCGCTGTGAGTACCAACAAAAGCACCTATGGTATCAACTGCTTCGCCAGGCTCGCTTCCAAACTCAGAGCGGAGGAAATCCTCTACCGAAATAGATCCAAGGAAACAGATTCCCTGGCTATCCTTCTTGGTAGCGTTCGGGAGTCCATACTTCTGTGCACGCGAACGTGTTACGTCCTTCTTCAGTCCTCCGAGCGGGAAGAGTGTCATTTGAAGCGCATCTTTGGGAACTGCCCAAAGGAAATAGCTTTGATCCTTCGTCACATCCACTCCACGAAGTAGTGTTCCGTTATTCGCACGCGCATAGTGTCCCGTTGCTATAAAATCTGCTCCCTTTTCCTTCGCGAATCGATAGAACGCACCAAACTTAACTTCTCTGTTGCACATCACGTCTGGATTCGGCGTACGTCCTACTCGATACTCAGAAAGCAAGTAGTCTATGACACCTCTCTTATACTCCTCTGAGGCATCGAGTGTGGCGAACGGTATTTTAAGCCTTGCCGCAACACGCATAGCGTCCTTACGATCTTCGCTCCAGGTACAGGGCATCCCTGAGGGGTACCAGCCCTTTATAAATACACCGATAACATCGGCACCCTGCTCCTTAAGAAGTGCGGCTGTTACAGCAGAATCAACGCCTCCTGAGAGACCTACGAAGATGCGTTTTCCCTTGAGGTTCATAACTCAAGGTATAGCACTCTTTACGCTATGTAGGGAGATTGCTTGGCGCCTCGCTCGTTGTGGACTGGATACGAGGTAGGGATGGCGTTGTAACCGAGCTTGAAGGAACGTGATACATAGTCGCGAGTTCCTCGACGCTCATAACGTTATATGCACCCACGTACGGAGGATGGAAGAACGCGCGCATACGATAGAACTCAAGAACACTGTGGTTAGCGTGTGCAAGATGGTGTCCATGCTTGTCCTCCCATGGATAATCATTGAAATGGTTGGACCACCGTCCATTTGAAGGCATGAGTGAATTGAACTGCTCAGAGTTGTACGGCTTGAAGAGATTCACGAGTATGCCACCCATGGTGCCGTATGCGGAATCCTTTGGTGCGCAGTAGATACCGCGAATACCAACGTCATACGCTTGCTTCCCGGTATTCTTCTCAACCGCTTCAATACGGCTCGCCATAGCACGTGTCGGGTTTGGATAACTAACACTGGTCTTCTTAACGCCATTCGCATCAACATACTCGTTCGTAACAGCATCTTCTTCCTTGAGTTCTTTGAGTACGTCCTTGGCTTCATCCTTCCAGGTTCGCTTCTGATCTTCGCCGTATTTCTCTCCTTTATGGATACGTACGACAAATTGCACCCACAACTGCTCCTTGGGTCCAAGGGATCCCATAACCTCAATAACCTGCGCCATCGGATCAACTTGCTCTTCCGGCTTCTGTATTTTGTCGAGACCATACTCAACATACGTCTTTATGGGGTACGGATCTGGCTTGGTCTTATAGAACTCGAATGCCGTCATGGTGTACGGATCATGCGACGGATCGATAAGCCTTGAGTAGTCCATGGCCTCAATAACTTCAACACCGGGATACTGGGCGTATATATAACTCTCGAATGGACGGCGCCATCCTGAACGCATCCAAACAAAGTAGTGCACACGGCCGCCAATCGAGGCCATCTCGTACGAGTACCAGGGGCGTGAACGACCTTCGATGATCCGCTTGTACCACGTCGTCTCGCCTCCGCCGATATGCATACTAGAGAATATTGTCTCCATCGCGAGCGGTGTACGTCGTGTATCGCGTGGCATCTTAATCTCAAGCAACACGTGGTCCTGCTTTGCAATAAACGCCAACTTGTTCGCGTCGATATACCGCTTCAAGGTAAACGGGTACAGCACTAATGGTATCCAGAGGGGTGCCGCAAACAATAGGAACTGAAAGTTCGTAACGGACTGTGCGGGCGCAATGAAGAAGAAGGCGACAATCTCAGCAGCAAACGCAATTAAGAGCGGCTTAAGCTGAATCGCTGTGCCACCTTCTTCATGTACGCCATGTACCCAATGCTCAATAACATCGAGGAATGGGAGTCCTCCACCGTGTCCGCCTGATGACATGCTCGAAGTATAGCAACAAAACAAGAAGGCCTCGCGATGAGCGAGGCCTTCTTGTGTGTACGGAATAGTGTTACACCGCAGTGTAGGTGCCGTCCTTGTGGCGTTTAAAGTAGCGCGTGTCGCCAAGGTTCACGAGAATCGTGTTGTCCTTAACGTAGCGAACCTTCTTTACCTCCTTGATGATCTCGTCACGATTAAGAGGACCCTTAACGAGCGCTTCCTTGATGACGTCACGCACAACACCTGGGGAGAAGCCCCATTCTGCGAGCGCGTAAAGGCCGCGGCCAACAAGCACAAAGCGCGAGTCCTTAATCAGTTCGTTATGCGTTGTTGCAACATGTGCCTTCTTGTTGAACACGTCAACGATAGACTTGGCAACATCGCCAAAGTGCATTGGTTCGCCCTTCTGCTTAATCACGAGGTACGCGTAATCGCGGATACCCTTGGTGCGAATTGCCGGCGCATGCGCCTTACCCCATTCAGAAAGAGGGTTCTTTGCGATGGTCTTTGAAATGGTGAGCCAACGCTTAAGAATCTCTTCGTTGCGATAGGCACTGTTTACCTCTTTCAGTTCCTCAAGGAAGCGGTTGATGATGTCGCCTTCAGCGAGCACCTCAGCGTCGTCGAGTGTCTCGTAGAGGCGAGAAAGTGCACTGTGCACTGCTTCAGCAGTCTTATGATCAACATGCCATCGCGCGTAGAAATCGTCGGTCTCACGCTCGCGGAAGAATGAGCTTCCAACAACGAGAAGAAAACGATATCGGTTGCGAGACTTCTCGTCCGTTGCGAGACCTTCAAGAAGTTCCTCCTCGGGGATGATGCCGCCAAGTGCAGCCATGTACTGAGATAGCTCGTCAAAAGCGTCCTGGGAGTCCTTAAAAGCCTTGCTGTTACGAATGGACTCAATACCGGCAGCCTCAATCTGACGTACGCGCTCACGCGTAATGCTCCAGCGCTCTCCAATAGCCTCAAGCGTGTCGCGACTTGATTTAGCACCGAGACCAAAACGGAAAATGAGCACCTCACGAGCGCGCTCCGGCACCTCAGCAAGAAGACGCTTCACAAGCGTGGTTGTATCAAACGAAATAGAAGTTGTGGCCTTCTTCTTAGCTGCGGCAGACTTCTTTGGGGCCGAAGCCGCCTTCTTTAGTGATTTTTTCATGCGATTAGTGTGGTATTCTTATACCAGATTGGGCTTTTAAAGTCAACTTCATGTTATCACCATGTTCAGAATACGGCCTGGAACATAGACTATTTTTTCTAGGCTTCCTTCATGAAGTAGGCGGCTAATGGTCTCATTAGCCCTTGCGGCCTCCATAGCCTCCTCCTCAGAAGCGTCAGGAGCTAGGGCAATCTCGGCCCTCCTTTTGCCATTTACCTGCACACCTATAACAATAGCGTCTTCCTCTATGGCGATCTCTTGCGGCCATGAGGTCGTATGCACACTGCCCTCGGCGCCCATTTTCTCCCAGAGATGCTCGGCGAGGTGCGGGGCAAACGGAGCCATAAGTGATACGAGTGCGAGGTATATCTCTTTCGATATAGATTTAGCACTCTCAAGCTCTCGTACGAACACCATGTGTCCTGAGATCGCGGTATTGAACTTAAAACGCTCCGTGTCTCCCGTTACCTTCTTCACGGCCTTTGCGAGTGACGTCCGTTCGCTCTCAGACATTTCTCCCTCCGTAACCTTTTCAGAGAGCTGGCACACCCGATCAAGGAACTTTCGCATCGCAACCGCCCCATCAAGTTTCCACGGATAACTTCCCGGTTCGTTATACGGACCAATGAAGGCGAGGTACATACGCACCGCGTCTGAACCAAGTTTTGCCAGTACCTCATCCGGATTAACAACATTTCCCCAGCGCTTCGACATTTTCTGTCCGTCAGTGCCAAGAATAAGTCCACGGTTGAAGCGCTCTTCGAATGGTTCTGGGGTTGGTACGAGCGCAAGATCGTAGAGCGCCTTATGGAAGAAGCGTGAATACAGAAGATGCATCGTTGTGTGCTCGCTGCCTCCCGAGTAGCGATTAACCGGGAGCCACTTCTTCATGAGTGACTGATCTGAGAAATCATTCTCATCCTTCGAATCGAGATACCGAAGGAAGTACCACGAAGAATCAACAAAGGTATCGAGGGTATCGTACTCAGGAGTCCATCCCTCGCCAAAGATTCGTTCAACACGTTCTTTGAGTTCCTTAGAAGTGGCGAGTGGAGACTCTGCAGATGGCGAGAAATCAACGTCCGTGGGCAGTGTCCACGGAAGATGCTCGTAAGGAATCAAGTGTGGCGCACCCTGTGGGTCATATACAACTGGTATTGGGCAGCCCCAGTAGCGCTGGCGAGAAACGAGCCAGTCGCGGAGGCGATAGTTTGTAACGCGCTCGCCGCCAACGAAATCAATAATCTCGCCCATTGCTTCACGGTTGTCTCTGCCATCGAACTGCCCTGAATTGCGCAGTAGACCGTCTCCTACATACGCCGAAGGAGTAAGGAATCTTGAAAGCGCATAGCTATGGAGCGGATCCTTAATTTCCTGGATCGCTGTAGTAATAGGTAACCACTCGACATTGAATTTCCCTTTCTCGTCTTCTTCGAGAAGTGGTTCCTGCTGCGCATCGCTCTTTAAACGGAAGTGAAGGAGTGTCGTATGTGCAACAAACGGCCTTCCCTTCGAGTGCGCAAAGTACTCGTGGTGCACCATCTCCTCCGCACGCTCAACGAGCTCAAGGTCGGTATAGCCAGTCTCCTCCGCAACCTCACGCATCGCTGTTGTTGCAGCGTCCTCGTCTATCTCCGACGTTCCTCCAACCGTGAGTCTCCCGCCAAGTTCAGGTTTCCAGTTGATCGTTAGGACTTGCCCCTCGTACTCCACAATCGCAACAATCTTATCCTTATCCTCCGGATTGTCCTGCGGCGTTCCCGTCACAGGATCAATAACTGGTTTGATTGGAAGATCAAACTTCTTTGCAAACGCATAATCTCGCTCGTCATGAGCGGGGACCGCCATAACCGCACCCGTTCCGTAGGACGCAAGTACGTAATCTGCAATAAATACCGGAATCTCTTCCTTCGTTGCTGGGTTAACAGCACGAATGCCATCAAGCTTCACACCGGTCTTCTCCTTGTTCTCAAGACGCTCCCGCTCAGTCTTCTTTGAGGTCTCCTGTATATACGCACGAATCTCCTTCTCGTTTGAAAATACATCAGTGCCATGTTCAAGTGCTCCTACTACCCACGGGTGTTCGGGCGCGAGCACGACATACGTTGCACCAAAGACCGTGTCAGGACGCGTCGTAAATACCGCTACTTGAGCAGGGTTTTCTTCCTCGTCCCTCCATTCATTCTTCGCTTCGTCAGCAAAGAGAATAGGGAAGGAGAGTTTTGCTCCTTCTGACTTTCCTATCCATGCACGCTGCGCATCCTTCATCTCTTCGCGCCATGGAAGCGGATCAAGATCAGTAAGAAGACGCTCCGCATACTTCGTAATGCCCATGAACCACTGCGTAAGGAATTTCTCCTCTACTTCAGAGTCACAACGCTCGCACTTGCCATCAATTACCTGTTCGTTGGCGAGCACCGTTTGATCCTTCGGACACCACTTCACTGCCGCTTCCTTGCGGTACGCAAGTCCGTGGTCATACAGCTTTGAGAAGAGCCACTGCGTCCACTTGTAGTACTCGGGGCTTGAGGTAACGACTTCCTTAGACCAATCAACAGAGGTTCCCATGGTCTTCACCTGCGCGCGCATGCGCTCCATGTTCTCGTTGGTCCACACTGCTGGGTCCGCACCGTTCTTAATAGCCGCGTTCTCAGCAGGAAGTCCAAAGGAATCGAATCCCATCGGGAACAATACATTCTTCCCTTGCATACGCTTGAAGCGCGCAAATATATCCGTAAGGGCAAACGCGAACCAATGGCCAATATGGAGATCTCCTGAAGGATATGGGAACTCGAACAAAAGGTAATACGGTTCCTTTTCTGAATCGGTGAGGTCGGTTGTGTAGATATCGAGCGCCTCCCATTTCTCTTGGGCGGACTTCTCAATCGCTATATGATCGAACCGTTCTTTCGCCATATATACCTTCTACCGAAGAGGCTTCTCGAAGATTGGATAGCGCTCAGGATCAATGGTGCGCGTAAAGCAGGTATCTCCCGCCTCGTGCTGCCAATTCTCATCAACTCCCATACCGGGTGATGGGTAACTTATATCACGAGCTGGATACCCTCCTTGGCCACGCGTATCAGGCGTTGGCTTATTGAACACGGCACAGAGCTCAAACGAGAGCGGGCCTGTTACGCGATAGTGATACGCTGATCCTGACTGAGGATCAACAGGAATCATAAAGCTTGAAATTGGGTCATTAAGGAGCGCAAGCGACTCAGGGAGTTCCTCTTTCAACTGATAGTAGTTCACAACCTGGTACTGGATGCCTTGAAGATCCATCACCTTCTGCTCGTCAAAGCGCATCATGCGGATATCTCCCGGCGTACCGATGATAAAGAACCCTGCAACAACTGACACAAGTGCCATGGCGAGTACTGCAGACGATACAAGACCTGCTTTCTTAGCGTTCTCAATCCAATATCCCTTCAGATCTGCAAGGAAGTGCAGGAACATGAACGCAGCAACCAGAAGCACTACCAGCACCTTAAGGCCAAAGCGAATTGAAAGTTCACCCCCAAGGAACGTCATGATGAGCGTTATGAGGTCAATGAGAATCGCTAGCGTTGCAACGAAGAGTATGAGACCAAGTGCCCAGCGACGAACCCAGATGTTCGCCTTCCCTGCCTCATTTATAATTGTCTTGCGAATGAGGTGCGCAAGTACGAGCGTTGTAGGGATAAATACGATCACGCACGCCATCGCAACACGGACCGAACCACCATATGGATCGCCGTAGTACGCGAGCGGATCCGGGAACGCGAAGTTTATATAGGAGAAGAGAAGCGTCGTAAAGGAGATGACGCTTCCTATAAGCGCCACAAGAAGCCCAGCCCAAAAGAAGAAGTCGCGGGGAGTTGTCTTTGATGCCGAGGGCGCTGCAGCGGGGGTGTTTTCCATATTCGTGGATTATACCACGACTCTACAATTTTATTCCGAGCACTTTACGCACGTCTCCTTATGCAAGTCGTTATGCAGGCTTGGGATACGCGGTACAAGCGCTATAACAATCGCTGCGATAATCGCAATAATGTAGAACCCAAAGCCAAGTGCCATACCAATAGCAGCAGCGAACCAGACACTCGCCGCGGTTGTGAGATTCTTAACACTCGCTCCTTCCTTAAGAATGAGTCCGGCACCAAGGAATCCGATACCCACAACAATCTGGGACGCAATACGTGAGGTTGAAAGAGGATCAACAATGCTTGAGAGAAGTGTGAAAAGCATCGAGCCTGCAATAACCATGATGTGGGTGCTTATACCTGCGTCCTTGTGACGCATTTCGCGCTCAACACCAACGATGTATCCAAGAATAAGAGAGAGCCCGAGACCGATAACAAACTGCATTTCTACGGGCCCTACAAGGTTGCTTATTTCCATATGCGAGAAGTATAGCAGGCAGTCTGGGACGATGTTGGAACCTTTATAGTCCAGCCTCAGCAAGCTTCTTCTTGAAATCTTCTATACCTGTGAAGAAATGCCCTTGAATACCAAAATCATTGGCCCCTTTAATGTTCTCCTGAGCGTCATCAAAGAAGAGTATCTCCGAAGGCTGTATATCAGGGATGAAGTTCTGCTGTATGTCTTGTACCATTCGCGCGAAGAATTCAGAGTTCATCTTGAGTTCTCCGATTCCTGCAGAGGAATAGATCTTGGTAAAGATTTCGCCAAAGCCCATTTCATTAGTCATATAGTCAACACGGCACTGCTCCTGGTTAGTTGCCATGAACACATGGATCTTTCCTTTTAGAGACTGAACGATACTAATCATCTCTTCGTCTATTGAATGCTCAGCCTTGAACCAAAACGTAAGAAGCTCATCGACACTTCCTTTCCAGCCCCACTCGCTTAAGTGTGGCTCAATAACCTCCTTCAGATTAGCCTTGCCCACGAGGCACTGTTGAAATACTCCCGTAAAGAACGGAAGAACTCTATCGACGGGAATTCCATACTCGCGCTCAAGCTGGAGACTAAAACGCTCAGCATTAATAAGTACTCCATCCGCGTCAAAAACCACTGCTTTTATCATGAAATGAGTATAACAATATTGCTGGCAGACTGGGGATCGAACCTCTGGGACGCGGTGCACGACCAGATCTTCTATAATCGTAATTTAGCTATGCAGAAACACCATCACATCCCCATCATTCACAATGTACGTCTTTCCCTCAGTTCGTATATCCCCTTTGTCGCGAGCTGCACTCCATGACCCGTCAGCAACAAGCGTATCGCACCCAACAACTTCAGCCCGAATAAACTTGTCCTTGAAATCGTTATGGATAGCGGCACCTGCTTCTGGCGCTGACGCTCCGCGCGTAATAGTCCAGGCACGGGTTTCTTTAGGACCTGTGGTGAAGAAGGTGATGAGACCAAGTGTCTCGTACGCTCCGCGAATAAGTGCCTCAAGTCCGTCTACCTGTACACCAAGCTCAGAACGGAACATGTCCTTATCTTCCCCTGCTACATCGTTCAGCTCATGTTCGGTGCGCGCATCAACCTCTACATAGCGCCCACCCAAAGACTCAACGAGATCGTAGGCGGCCTGCGCACGTCCGTCATTAAGCTCTGAAAGATTGTGTCCGCCTGCCTTTCCGTTAAACGAATAGAGGATTGGCTTTCTTGTAAGGAGATTCAAAGACTTTATACGCTTTGCATCTTCGTCTGAAAGCTCAACCGTTCGTGCGAGCTTGCCTGAAAGAAGCGCCTGCTCGATTTGAACAAGCACTGCATCCTCAGCAACCGCATCCTTGTTGCCCGACTTCACGTCGCGCACCAAGCGCTCGCGGCGCCCCGATACGGACTGCTGGTCCGCAAGAATGAGTTCGAGGTTGATAATCTCAATATCACGAACCGGATCAACATCTCCATGCACGTGAATAACATCAGGATCGTCAAAGAAGCGCACCATCTGGAGAATGGCATCCACCTCACGGATATGAGAAAGGAACTGATTCCCAAGACCCTCGCCTTCAGAGGCACCCTTAACGAGTCCTGCGATATCAACGAACTCAATAGCGGCAGGTAGTGTCTTCTCGGACTTCGAGAGCTCAGCGAGTCGAGTAAGACGCTCATCCGGTACACCCACCACTCCAACAGAGGGGTCTATGGTGCAGAACGGATAATTCTCCGCAGGGACCGCGGCCTTAGTAAGCGCATTAAAGAGAGTGGACTTCCCAACGTTTGGAAGTCCTACGATGCCGATTTTCATAGATGTAGCCTAGCTGGTAACGGTATAAAACGCAAAGATGATTCCTTGACTCTCTACTAAATCCCTGTTATTAATCAGTCGTACCTTAGCGAAAGGAGTTTTCAATGCTCAAGGTTACGAATAAGTACATTCTCATAACGCTGGTTAGTTTGGGTGTCGGCCTCATCTTTTGGCCGCTCGCTGGAATGCACATATTTACTACCTTCAACTGGTGGCAGATACTCGTGTTCTATATGATCTCGAACATACCGGCCCTTATAGGCCTCTTGATACTCGTTAACGTCTGGGGAACGTTCGAAATCAAGGAGGTCGCTAAGAAGTAACAACTTCTTCAGAGCCTCAAATCTACACGTACATACGCCCGCTAGAATTGGGGCTCTGTTAGTTTCTATACAACCCCCCTATCTATCGCCCCTTCCGTCCAAGTGCACGCACCTCTCTCTTCCACCTCTCTTGTGTCCCAACCGATGCATGCTCGCTATGTCCGAACGCCGAGATCCAGGTTTTGAAGCCAGCAAACTGGAGGATAGAGCGCTTAATAGTGTCTGAGAAATCCCCGAATGCCAGATGATCAAGAATTGCGGGGTTCCCACACGTAATCATGACGCGCGCGGTCCTGCCTTTAAGAAGCGCATCCCATCCAAAGCGATTCTTCCACATACGAAACGCAAAGCGCGGCAAGAACATACGGTCCCACATACCCTTAAGCAGGGCTGGCATTGCACCCCACCAGTTTGGATATACGAGCACAAAGTGCTCGCACCAGGAAAGATTCTCCTGTACCGCCTTAAGATCTGGTTCAAGTTCCTGAATTGCACGGTATCCTTTATGGAGTACTGGGTCGAAGGAGAGATCAAAGATATTCATTCGTCGTACGTCGTGCCCTGCTTCCTTCGCGGCCTGTTCATAGGTATCAGCAAGGGTACGAGACATTGGCTCCATCCCAGAATCCGGATGGCCGAGCAAGATGAAAATGCGCTTTGCTTTCATAGAGACTACTGCTGAGGACCCACAAGTCCCGAGAGCTCGGTGCGATACTTCTTCATAACCTCCATAGAGGCTTTCATCTGGTTCTCGCCTCCCTTTACGCGACGATCAACTTCCTCGCCAATCTTTTTAAAGAGCTCCGGATCTTTCTCAACGAGCGTAAGGATCTGCTCCCGCTGTGCTTCGGGCATATCCTTCATCTTCATTTTAAGAGCCTGGCGAACGAGGAATTTCTGAATCATATGAGCACTATGGTATCACAAACGAGAAAGCCGGACCTGTGGATCCGGCATCTCGTCTACCATACGGGCTACTACAATCTTGAACCAATGCGCACATGCGGTACCGAGAGTCCGCGCACCGTACGCGTAGAGAAATAGAGTGCCGCGAGGAACAAAAACGCAATAAGTACTATAAGTCCTTCTCCTGAGAAGAGTGCTTCCGAGGTCTCAATGCGCGAGAATGCAAGGCTGCCGAACGTTAGCGTGCCTGCAACAGAGACAAGCATGTTCACATAATGAATTGCCTTTTGTGCTGGATTAGTTATTCCAGCGGTTATAACAAGCGTAAGAATAAGGAGCATTTGTGCACCAAAGGTGAATGGGAGCTCAGTACCAATAAACCTTGTTGCGAAGACTAAAGCAGCTGCGGTGAGGAACAGTGCACGAACGGTGTCGCCATGATAATGGGTAGGTCCTTGAGGCACCGGCTCGAATTCGCCTTCTTCATTCATATGCATGTAAGTATGGTACGTTCCCACATAAAGTAAAGCACCGCCCGGGGAGAACCCGAGCGGTGCTCTTTACGTATTCTTATAGAAGCACTGTTGCCTGTCCTCCAGACACTTCTGCGATACCTCCCGGATGAAGTGTGTACGAGGTCTCAGCTCCATCCGTAGTCTTAACCAGTGCAACACCTGCCTGAAGCGGCGTTACGAACGCCTCGTGTCCAGCCATAACCGTAAACATTCCTTCGGCACCTGGAAGTGTGACCGACAACGCCTCACCATCGAAGAGATTCTCTCCGACGTTTGCGATAGTGAGGTGGAAGGTCTTTGCCATAGAGTATTAGCCTACCTGATCGATCGTTCCCTTCATGTAGAAGGCGCTTTCCGGCTTGTCGTCATGCTTGCCCTCAACAATCTCCTTGAAGCCGCGGACGGTCTCCTCGCGCGATACATACTGGCCGGGAGTACCGGTGAATGCTTCACCAACGAAGAACGGCTGTGAGAGAAAGCGCTCAAGCTTTCGAGCACGAGCAACCGTAAGACGGTCTTCGTCTGAGAGCTCCTCGATACCAAGAATCGCGATGATGTCTTGGAGATCCTTGTAGCGCTGAAGCACCTGCTTCACCTGGTTAGCGACACGGTAATGCTCCTCGCCCACAATCTCAGGCGCAAGCGCGGTTGAGCTTGAAGCGAGTGGGTCGATCGCTGGGTAAATACCCAAGGAAGCGAGCTGGCGGCTAAGCACCACCGTACCATCAAGGTGCGCGAAAGTGGTCGCCGGTGCTGGGTCGGTAAGGTCGTCGGCTGGCACGTACACCGCCTGAATGGAGGTAATAGATCCCTTCTTGGTTGAGGTGATGCGCTCCTGGAGCTTACCCATCTCCTCTGCAAGTGTCGGCTGGTATCCCACAGCGGACGGCACACGTCCGAGAAGCGACGACACCTCAGAACCCGCCTGAATGAAGCGGAACACGTTGTCCATGAAGAAGAGAACGTCCTTTCCTCCCTCATCGCGGAAGTACTCAGCCTGCGTGAGACCAGTGAGTGCCACACGAGCACGAGCACCTGGCACCTCGTTCATCTGACCGAACACGAGCGCAGTCTTATCGAGCACGCCCGACTCTTCCATCTCGTGGTAGAGGTCGTTACCCTCACGCACACGCTCTCCCACACCCGCGAACACCGAGTAGCCGCCGTGCTCCTGTGCAACGTTGCGAATGAGCTCCTGAATCGTAACGGTCTTTCCCACACCAGCACCCCCGAAGAGACCCACCTTTCCTCCCTTGATGAACGGAATCATGAGGTCAATTGCCTTGATACCAGTCTCGAAGATCTCTGCCTTTGTTGTCTGCTCGTCAAAAGACGGTGGCTGACGATGAATTGGAAGACGTTCAACGGAGGCCGGAATCTCGCCCTTGCCGTCGATTGCCTCGCCAAGAACATTGAAGAGACGGCCGAGCGCAGCCTGTCCCACAGGAACCGAAATCGCCGCACCAGTCGCCGTTGCCGTCTCGCCACGCGAGAGACCGGCCGTCTCGTTCATAGAGATGGTGCGCACGCGGTCGAGACCAAGGTGCGAAGCAACCTCGAGCACAATCTTTCCGTGCTTGTCGTTAGCCGCAATAACGAGTGCGTCCTGAATAGCCGGACGGTCCTTCTCGAAGTACACGTCTACGACTGGCCCGATGATCTCTTTGATGATTCCTGTGTTCATAATGGTTTGGTTATAAGTGTCTTTAGCCCAGTACGCAAATCTATACGGATAATGCCTCGCGTCCGGAGACGATCTCCGAGACCTCTCGGGTGATCGCCGCCTGGCGGACTTTGTTAAACACGCGTGTAAGGTCACGCGTAACCTCCTTCGACTTGTCCGAAGCATTCTTCATCGCCACCATTCGTGCCGAGTGCTCGGAAGCCTTTGACTCAAGCAGCATGTGATAGAGCGCAATCGCGACGAGCTTCGGGATGAGTATCCCGAGCACCTCGCCATCCGATGGCTCTACCTCATAACTTGCTGGTGCTGCAATCGGCTCCTCGCTCGACCACTTGCCCTTGGCCGGAACGATCCCTCCCACAATGTCAGCCAAGGCTGGAAGCGAGAGTGGCAAAAGCCGGCGCATAGTTGGGATCTGCTCGAAGGTAGACTTGAAGTTGCTGTAGACCGAAACAACCTTGTCATACTTGCGAGCGAGGAATCCTTCGGTTATCTCGGTGACAAGATCCTCCATAACCGCGAGAGGAATTTCGTCCTGCTTGTTCTCAATAGCACGCGCAACAGTATAGCCACGGCGACTAAAGAACTCCTGTCCCTTCTTGCCGTATGCGAACACGGTGACATCCTCAACTGCACGATCCTCGATTGCCTCTACCGCGCGCTTCAACACACCTGAGTTAAGAGCACCCGCAAGCCCCTTGTCACTCGTAATAACAATAAGAGCAAGCTTTGCGCCCTCGCGCTCCTGACCAAGTACATGCTCCTTCACATGACGGGTACCGGCAAGACGTGTAAGAAGCGAAAGCGCTGCACGAGCGTACGCGCGTCCCTCAAGTGCTGCCGCCTGCGTCTTACGCATCTTCACGGCAGACACGGCTTCCATAGCGCGTGTCACCTTGTGCATGCGCTCGGTTGCCTTGATCTTCGTTTTAATGTCCTTAAGGGCCATGAGAGAAATCAGTCGTCAGTTATGCGGAACGTTCTACGAACTTGTCGAGAGCAGCACGAAGGTCCTTCTCGGTTGCTTCGCCAATCTCCTTAGTTGTGCGGATTGCTGCAAGCACGCCCATCGCCTCGCGGTTGAGGAAGTCCTGAAGACGAATCTCGGCCGCTGCAGTCTCCTCAGGCGCGAAGCCATCGAAGTAGCCGTTGGTTGCCGCGAAGATAATCGCGGATTCCATCTCAAAGGCGATTGGACGGCCGTTACCTTGCTTCAACATCTCCGTCATGCGCTGTCCGGCTTCAATCTGCTTCTTCGTGTTCTCGTCGAGATCCGAAGAGAACTGCATGAATGCCTCAAGCTCACGGAACTGGGCGAGCTCAAGCTTGATCTTGCCCGACACCTTCTTCATAGCCTTGGTCTGCGCAGCAGAACCCACGCGAGACACGGAGATACCGACGTTCATAGCCGGACGGAAGCCCTTGTTGAAGAGGTCAGCCTCGAGGAAGATCTGTCCGTCCGTAATCGAAATCACGTTCGTTGGAATATAGGCTGACACGTCGTTCTCCTGCGTCTCGATGATCGGAAGCGCCGTAATAGAGCCGCCACCCTTCTCCTTAGAGAGCTTTGCGGCACGCTCAAGTAGACGGGAGTGCAAGTAGAACACGTCTCCCGGGTACGCCTCGCGACCTGGCGGACGGCGAAGAAGAAGCGACATCTGGCGGTATGCAACGGCCTGCTTCGAAAGATCGTCATAGACCACTAGCGCATCCTTGCCCTGCTCCATGAAGTGCTCGGCAATTGCTGCTCCCGCAAATGGGGCCAAAAACTGGAAGGCAGCAGGTGAAGAGGCTGGAGCAGTCACCACAATGGTGTAGTCCATCGCACCTGCTTCAGTGAGCTGGCCCACGATACGTGCGGTCTTCGATTCCTTCTGACCGATAGCCACATACACACAAATAGGACGGGTATCTGCAGACTCAGACTTCTGGTTGAGGATGGTATCAATAGCAATCGTTGTCTTTCCGGTACCACGGTCGCCAATGATGAGCTGGCGCTGTCCGCGACCAATCGGTGTCATAGCATCAATGGCCTTGATACCAGTGTGAAGCGGGGTGTTAACCGGAGCACGGTCAATAACGCCGTACGCTTCTTTCTCGATAGGACGGAAGGTATCTGCCTTTGTCGGACCCTTGCCGTCAACCGGCTCACCGAGAGGGTTAACCACGCGGCCAACGAGCGAGTCACCTACTGGGATGGAGAGGAGGCGACCAACACGACGAACCAACATGCCTTCGTAGACCTTTGAGGCGTCCCCGAGAATAACCGCGCGAACGCCGTCCTCTTCGAGGTTAAGCACGAGACCGTAGACCGGGTCAGCATCCTTGAGCGCATCTTCGAGTGAACGGTCGAAGGTGGGATCGAAGAGCACCATCTCAGACATGATGGCGTTCTCGAGTCCGTCTATCTCTGCGATACCGTCTCCCGTTGCCCGGACGATGCCGGTCTCTGTTGTGCCCTTCGCCTTACTTCCGTCGAAGCCTGCGATCTCGGACTCGATGCGCTTGATGATGCTTTCCATACCCTAGTTCGTAATCTTTTGATAAAGGTCTACTAATGCCTGCTTTGCAGAGCGGTCTACGAGCACACTTCCTGAACGAGCACGCCAGCCTTTGATAAGACTCGGATTAACCGTTACCTCACTGGTTTCAATACCTGCTTCTTTAGCAGCAGCAATGAATACTGCGCGATCTGCTTCACTCGCAATCTCAAGAGATGGCGCAAGCTTTGCGGTCTCCGTTTGAAGACGCTTGAGCTCGCGGACAATGCCCGGAAGGAGCTTCATGCGTCCTTCTTCCTTGAGATGCTTTACGAGGCCATCCACAAGCTTTGCCTCATCGGTTCCCCGAGCGAGACTATCTGAAAGTGCCTGTGCGTACTCTCGTTCCATGCTTATTTGGACTCCCGAAGCACCTTCTCAGCTGCAAGTACCGCAAGACGAGCAACTTCCTTCTCAGAATCGCGAAGCGCTTTAGCAGCAGTCTCCTCTGCACGCGCTTCCGCGTCTGCTGCTACTTGTGCAGCACGAGCCTCTGCTTCCTTCATGATGCGAGACTTTTCGGTACCTGCGAGGTCGCGGGCGCTTGCAACGATGCCTTCGGCCTCGGTCTCAGCACCTTTCACGACCTTCGCAGCATTCTCATCAGCCCTCGCGGCCTTCTCAGATGCAATCTCTGCGTCCTCAACGCCTTGCGCAATCTTTGCCGCACGCTCGTCGAGCGTTTTCATAACCGGCTTATAGAGAAGCCAGGTAAGAGCAACGAAGAGCACGCCGAAGTTGACCAGCTGTGCGGTGAGCAGCTTCCAGTCAATACCGAATGCGTCAAGAAGGGATTCCATAATGGCGTGTGCTACCTACCTTATCCGACGAAGCGGATGATGAATGCAACAACGAGTGCGAGAATACCGAGCGCCTCTGCGAACACGATTGCGAGAATCATGTTCGAAACAATCTTGCCGGATGCCTCTGGATTGCGTCCAATAGCCTCCATAGCCTTGCCTCCGATGAGACCGATACCGATACCGGGACCGAGTACACCGAGACCTGCGGCAATCGCCATTGCGATCAACTGTGCTCCTTCTGCTTCCATAACGTATGTAATTTATCTAGCTAAATAATCGCTCCATCCCGGAGCCACATCGAGAGAAGGCTAATGCGCCTCATCCCCATGTGGTTCCGTGATTGATAGCTTTATGAAGAACAACGTGAGCATGGCAAACACCACCGCCTGGATAAAGCCCACGAAGACCTCAAACGCAATCAAAGGCACTGGCAGCAGGTACGCCACGAAGAACAGCGCCACCACAATCATCACCTCTCCCGCGAATACGTTACCGAAGAGACGGAACGAGAATGAGATGAGGCGGCCGATGTTCGAGATAAGCTCGATGATGCCCACAACGAAGTTAACCGGTGAGCTAAAATTAACATATTTCCCGGCGTACTTGAAAAAGCCGAGCACGATGACTCCCGTCACCTCAATCACAACGAAGGCAATGATAGCGAGCGCGAGTGTCATGTTGAGGTCCGCGGCAGGCGCACGAAGCAACGGGATAAGGTGATCACCATGCTCAACAAGGATGGACCCAACCCCAGGAAGGAATGCGAGCTGGTTCGCAACTAGAACAAACAGGAAGATCGTCATAATGAGCGGAAAGAACTTGCGTGCCATATCCTTGCTCTCAAGTGTCTCTGCCATGTAATCAAGCACACTCTGGAACAGCATCTCAACACCTGCCTGAAGCTTGCCCGGAACCATAGCAAGCTTGCTACGAACCAGGTATGCAAACGCAAGAAGAAGGACGGTTGTAATAACCGTCATAATGAGCGAGTTCGTTATAGGAAATCCCGCAAGATTAAAGACCTCCTCGGCCTTAAGAACTACGTGAATGCTTGGGGCAGCGCCAGCCTCCGCCGCGTGCGCGACGTTTGTGCCAAATAGCATATTGAAAAATGACCCGAGATGGGTCAGTGCCCCTGTCATGGGGTCAGTGTAGCAGAGGCTTGTTATATAGACAAAAGGGGACGGAATGATCCGTCCCCTCGATGCGTCTGCAGTCCTACTACGGTTTTTCGAGCGTGCTAGCTGAGTGCCATTCCGGGCGCAGGAAGCCCCTTCCAACAACCTCGATTGAGCCGGTCCGGTAGTTAACGGACGAGACTCTCCCAACCTTGCCGTCCTGGGTCTTTACGCTCATGCCACGGCTAAAGGATTTTGCTGCCTGAATCCTTGCCTCGCTTTCAAGCTTGTTGTCCGCGCGGATAGCCTCCAGCTTCTGCGCCTTGTCGCTATCCATTCCTCGGACAACACCACGGCAGTTCACTTTCGGAACTCTATAGCCAGTATGCATTTGTTGTTACCTCCCTCTTTCTATACGTACTATAACACGATTATTACAAAAACACAATTGTTAGTGGACCCAAGGAGACTCGAACTCCTCACCTCTTCCATGCCATGGAAGCGCTCTACCAGATGAGCTATGGGCCCGCTTCAATACTCTACTTGCTTCCCTTTAAGGCCTCAAGGTCCGCAAGTACTCGTTGCACATCGCGTGTGAGCTGCTCAAGTGTCTCTGCCTTTGTTGCTTTCTTTTGCTTTAGTGCCTTTTGTGCACGCTCCTCAAGCTCTTCCTCATTCATCTCCTCAATGTCTTCCTGAATTTCGTCCATGTCCTCAGACATCTCCTCGATATCCTCAGAGATCTCATCAAGATCTTCCTGAATGTCTTCCATTTCCTCGCCGAGCTCTTCAATCTCTTCCTCAACCTCACGCAGACTGCGTGTGTGCTCATTTACCGTTATCTGAATGAACAGTGCTAGGTAGATAGCTTCGAGTGAGACGAGGGTAGTAAGCACAAGAAGCATGAGCTCCCACGAAAGAACGCCGAGAAGTGCCAACAGGAAGAAACCCGTAAACACGGCAGTATGTGCAAGAAGCGAATACGCAGAGCCAAGCGCTCCAACGATACGCTCTACTAGCTTTACCTTCTGTGGAGTAGACGCGCGCATATCTTTGACCGTACCACTCGCTCGCTCATGCTGTCGAGCGCTCGTTGTTCTTAACCTCTGGATTTTCGGTTCCGGTATGGGATACAATATGAACAAATGGCACCGACACCGAGGAAACCCCTCATGCCGCACACGCTTCCTATATACGGAAAGCGTAGGCGGAATGCTCCAATCGATCTTCGTGCTGCGATGTCTGGCATCGTGGTGCTTCTTTTGATTGGTCTTGGACTCTTCTCTCTTCCGGGCATGCTGAAGAATGAAGTGCAGCTCGCCTACACAGAGCCACAGAAGCCGCCGTTCCCTATAACCGTTGATCCAATCAACGAAACTATCAACGATGATCCGAGCGTCGACGCCTTGTTTGGCGAATCGAATCCAACGCTCGGTGCCGCAGCTTCGCTTGCGAGCAGTGCTATCACCTGGATTGCAAACACCATTATGCAGGTACCCGGATACAGTCAGATTGCAGGAAGCGATATCGTATTCGTCGACATCAAGTCTGGATATCGGCAAGAAGAAGTAGCCCGCGCATTCGGCTTGGCACTCGGATGGACCAAGGTTGAACAAGATGCCTTCCTCAAGCAGGTAAACAATACTAATCCCGAACTCGTAGAAGGCGAGTTTGTGCCAGGCACCTATATGATCTCGTCTGCGGCAAGCGCGTCGTATGTACAAGAACTTCTTGCAGACCGCTTCAAGCGCGACATAGCCTCTCGCTACAGTCCTGAAGCAGAACAGGTACTTCCTCTCGAGAACGTTCTAACCATCGCTTCCCTCCTCCAGCGCGAGACACGCGATCCGTCTGAGATGCGTCTTATCTCGGGCATTATCTGGAACCGCCTCTGGTCCGGCATGAACCTGCAGATTGATGCAACGCTTCAGTATGCGAAGGCCTCGAACGGAGGCACGAAGACGTGGTGGCCTGTGCCACGACCAGCGGATAAGTACATTAAGTCTCCGTACAACACCTACCAGAACAAGGGTCTTCCTCCAGGACCTATCTCAAACCCTTCAACCGAGGCTATTCTTGCTGCGCTTAACCCAAAGAAGACCGACTGTATCTTCTATTTCCATGACAGCAAGGGCCGCATGTTCTGCTCGCCTGACTATGCCGGGCACGTTCGCATGCTCAAGAAGAGCTACGGCCAAGGGAAATAATAAAAGCGCCTCCACTCGGAGGCGCTTTTATTATTTAGTTAAGGAGTAGGAATCCTAGGTTAAGGGTTGAGGCGTACAGAACCCACAAGAGATACGGAACCATAAGATACACCGCGAGACGTGAGTGCGTCCTGTACATCCGCATGAGTGCAATTATGAGACCAAGCAGCACCAGGATAACAATCATGGCCAGCAAGAGTTCCTGCATGCCAAAGAAGGCAATAGACCAGAATAGGTTCACGAGCAGGTGTCCGAGGAAGAGCCATATTGCGAGATACTTCCCAAGTTTCTTTGAGCGCCATACCAGAAACGCACTTGTTCCCATAAGGACATAGAGAAGGGTCCATACCGGCCCGAACACCCAGTTTGGCGGCGTCCATGACGGACGGTTAAGTGTTGCGTACCATCCCTGGATGCTGTCCATGGTGGACAAAGAACCTATAAAGCCAGCAGCAAGCGATATGCCTACAAAGAATACGAGAGCGAGTGCTGAGCCGAGTCGCATACTAGTAGCCGAGGAACTTCGTTGCGATTAAATATGTCGCTACTGACGTTACCGTTGTCACAATCACACCCCAGGCAAGATCAACGAAGGTGAGTGGGAGCGGCCAACCGGTTATGGTTGCAAGATTCGTAAGGTCATAGGCAGCATATGCCGCAAGGCCGAGGAATGCTGCCGTTAGCGCTACGCGCATTATGGAATGCACCCCAATAGCTGGCGCAATAACAAAGAAAGCAACCGCAAGCGAGTAGATAACATAGAACGCGAGCGCTGCAGGCCACACCACGTCAGGACGAAGCATCGAGCCGAGCTGCGAACGGTAGAATCCGCTTCCAACCACACCGATCCAAAGAAGATCGAGTATGAACATGATAGGGAAAGCGATGGCAGCGAGTATGAATGTCTGCATATGAATACTTAAAGGATAAGTACTATTAGTATACCTCTCTTAATAACAAGAAAGAGCCCAAGAGGGCTCTTTCTTTTGTGTGTGGACCGTACAGGATTCGAACCTGCGACCCTCTCATTGCAAATGAGATGCTCTACCAACTGAGCTAACGGCCCTTTCGGGAACTCCTGAACTTTAGCGTTTCTTGCTCTTTAGAGCAAGGTCCACGAGATGGGACAGGAACTCTGGGAAGGACACCCCAATGGCTGCCAAGGACTTTGGAAGTAAGGACTCAGAGGTCATACCAGGGAGCGTGTTGGTCTCGATGAAATAGATACCCTTCGGCGAGACCATGAAATCAGAACGAGAATAATGCCGGAGACCAAGCTCTTCGTGCATTGCTTTAGCCATGCGCATGAGCTCTTCTTGTACGGGCTTTGCAAAGCGTCCTGGGACAATCTCCCTGGTTGCTCCTGAGTACTTTGCGCTATACGAGAAGAAATCTCGTTCGGGGGGAATAATCTCAATAGGTGGGAGTGCGTAGAGCGCTTCACCGCGAAGCCCTTCAACAACACCTGCCGTTGCTTCAGTGCCGCGAATAAGCTCCTCAACGAGTACCCCACCTGCGCCACCTGCAAGCAGTGAATCAATGGCGTGATGTACTGGTTGGAAACCGCCTACAATCGTAATACCAACAGATGATCCCCACCGAAGTGGCTTTACGATAACCGGTTGATGGAAGGAACGAACAATCTCCATAGCTGCTGCATGGGTGTCGTTCCCTTCCTCAATGAATCGATACTTGGGCGTCAGGAGTCCAATATCCTTCGCGCGCTCCTTGGTAAGCACTTTATGCATCGCAATATAGGAACCAAACGAGTCAGATCCCGTATACGGCACTCCGTAGCGCTCAAGGAGCTTCTGAACTTCCCCGTCCTCTCCGTATTCCCCGTGCAATCCAATAACAACAGCATCAACAGATGGCAGTACGCGATCAGGCGTTGTGGGACGGCCACGCTCATGCCAGGCTCCTTCCTTGTCTATATAGATGTCCCTGGTTGTATACCTATCTTCAGGAAGATTTGTGATGACGGCGTGACCCGTCTTTAAGGACACTTCATGTTCCTTGGACGGGCCGCCCCGCAATACACCAACAACAGTGCCTCTCATATAGCATGAGTATACCAGCACCTAAACAGAAGAGCGTTAGATTTTACGCATCGCCCGTGTACGTGCCTTGCGATGATTTGAGAGGGCGAAGCGATGGGCTTCGCTATTCACGAGCACTGCATCAGCGTCTGACACACCAGCACGCATCCCGCCAAGTACCTCACGCGGCCGGTGCTTCTCGTCCTTTACAACCGCAACAACCGGGAGCTCAATACCCACTTCCTTGAGCACATCCTCGGCCGCCTTCTTATGGGTCTTCCCGCCATCAACAACAAACGCCTTTGGAAGCGGCCACTCAGGGTGCCCAAGTCTGCGAGAAAGAATCTCTTTTAAGGAAGCAATGTCGTCGTTCAAGGATTTCCCACCAAGACCCTGGATCTTGAAGGTCCGGTAATCTTTTTTAACGGGCACCCCATTCTCCACAACCGTCATAACACCAATCGCATTGGTGCCCGAGATATGCGCTGTGTCATAGGCCTCAATACGTGGACCTTTATCGTCTTCGCGATCCTCTTTGATAAGCGACACGTCCTGTATGTGATCAAGTGCAAAAAGCTGCTTCCGTACGATACCCGCTTCTTCAAAGCGTTCTTCTTTAGCGAATGCCTTCATATCGCGCGTGAGTTGCGCACGGAGTGCCTTCACTCGTCCTGAGAGAAATAGCGACACGTTCCTGATTGAGCGCATATATTCAGAACGGCTCATATTCTTCGGATACCGCCCAATCTGGCGATTGAACTCTACCTTGGCTTGCAGGTGCTTGTTCCCTTCGCCAACCGGCTTCAGTGTGTCATAGAACGGGAAGATGCGTCGTATGAGCTTCAAGCCCTCGCGAAGCTGGTACCCGGACGGGAATGGGCCGTGTATCGCTTTCAACTTCACTCCCGTTATGATTACCTTCTTGGCTTTCATATCGAGTTCTGCACCTCGTATAGCAAGCACACGTGGTATCTCTTCGTCCGTTATAACGGCATAGAGGAAGGTCTTGTCATCCTTGCCCATGGAGTTTGCGGGCGGCAAGTGCTTCCGGATGAGTGCTGCCTCTCGCACAAGGGCCTCAAGCACCGTTGGCGTTGCTTCGTACGAGATACCATCGGACTTGGTTACCATATCAACAATGCGCGGTCCTCTTGAAGCAATGAGCTCTATATCAAAATACGAGCGCACTCTATCGCGTAGCGACGTGGCCTTTCCGACATAGAGAATCTTTTTCGCTCGCCCCTTGCCTTGGGTAAAGAGATAGACTCCCGGACAATCCGGGAGTTCAAACTTTGTAAGGTCTGCGCGTTCCATAGAGGTATCCTACCGGCTAATGTAGCTATTGGAAAAGGCCCGCCGGAGCGGGCCCTTAACATTACGCTGCAAGTGGGGTCTGACACCGCTGGACGGCATAGTGCAGACGATCCTTCAAAGCAACACGGAGCCATGAACACATGTATTCGGGTGCTGGTTCTCCAGCAACCCATTTTGTGTACTCCGCGCTTGTGCGAAGTCGCACCGACTCACGATTCATGTTGTTGCTCGTGTACTTTGCGTACAAGAACGCAAAGAGATCTTCGTCGGACATGTAGAGGTCGAAGTCAGCGAACCGAGATCTGCAGTATTGGCGCAGTCTCGGAATCATGCGCTTTCCCCACCTCGATCCACGCACGAGCTTTGTGCAGTCTAAGTAAACCTTGCGGTCCATTGAGCCCTCCCTTTCAAATAGCCGCTCTAAAGCCTAAGGATAGCACACACCTATCCCTTCTTCACTGGCTTCTTGTGTTTCTTCAAAAGTTTCGCGAGGTACTCGCCGGTGTGCGAACCCTCCACCTCAGCAACCTCTTCAGGAGTTCCCTTCGCGATTATCTTGCCGCCCCCGGTTCCGCCCTCAGGACCGAAGTCTATGATGTGGTCTGCAGACTTAATAACATCGAGATTGTGCTCGATAACAACAACCGTATTTCCGCGCCGTACCAGTTCCTGAAGAATATCAATGAGCTTCCTCACGTCTTCATAATGGAGACCAACGGTAGGCTCATCAAGGAGATACAGCGTCTTCATCGTAATAGGACGATAGAGCTCACTTGAAATTTTCACACGCTGCGCCTCGCCGCCAGAGAGGGTTGTCGCGCTCTGGCCGAGCGTAAGATATTGGAGACCAGTAGAGTTCAGGGTCTCGAGACGGTCGTTAATAGAGGGAATGTCCTTGAAGAATGCTTCCGCCTCTTCAATCGTCATTTGAAGTACGTCATAAATATTCTTTCCGCGGTATGTAACTTCAAGAGTCTCCTTCATGTAGCGAGTTCCGTTACACACGTCGCAGGTAACATATACCGTTGGCAGGAAGTGCATCTCCACCGCAATCATGCCGTTACCTTGGCAAGCCTCGCAGCGTCCGCCGGCAACGTTGAACGAGAAACGCCCTGGCTTCCAGCCACGTGCTCTCGCCTCACTTGAAGCAGCAAACAAGTCTCGGATATGGGTGAACGCACCCGTGTAGGTAGCAGGGTTCGAACGTGGTGTGCGGCCAATAGCAGATTGGTCGATGAGTACAACACGGCCGAGATACTCGGTACCGGTAATACTCGCTGCATGTTCAACGGGTGCCTGCTTGCGACTAAAGCGCGCCGCTACGTTTTTATGGAGGATGTCGTACAGGAATGTTGACTTTCCAGAACCCGATACGCCGGTGATACACACGAGTTTGCCGAGTGGCACCTCTACATTCTGATTCTTTATATTATGGAGTGTCGCTCCCTTAATCTTAATTGAACCCTTCTCGCCCGTGCGACGCTGCTCGGGAAGTTCAATGCGCGTCTCCTCACGCAAATATGAAAGCGTAGAAGAACCGCTCTCGTTCTTCGGTGCCGTGAGAAGATCGTCGAGCCACCCTTCGGCGACAATGGTGCCGCCATGGACACCAGCGCCCGGGCCAATATCAAGAATGTAATCAGAGGCAAAGATTGTATCCTCGTCGTGCTCAACAACGAGAATGGTGTTGCCGAGCTCCTTAAGTTTCAAAAGGGTCTTGATAAGACGGTCATTGTCGCGCTGATGGAGACCAATCGTTGGCTCGTCGAGCACATAGAGCGCTCCAACAAGTCCAGTACCAAGTTGGCTCGCAAGGCGGATACGCTGTGCTTCGCCACCAGAGAGTGTTGCCGCAGAGCGATTCAAGGTGAGGTAATCGAGACCAACATTCAGCATGAAATCGAGACGTGCCGTAATCTCGCGCAGTATTGGATATGCAATCTCTGCCTTCATCTCTGAAAGCACGAGCGTATCCATAAAGTCCTTTGCCTCGCGTATCGACATCCCTACGAAGTCCACGATGTTGGTTCCCACATCCGTGAGCTCGTCAGGGTTCGACGCCATCTTCTTCTTCGTTGAGAGGTAGACACGAAGTGCCTCTGGACGAAGACGTTTTCCTTCACAGACTGGACACACTTCGTCTGAGAACAACGACTTCGTACCAAGACCGTTACAGTTTGAACATGCACCATACGGGCTATTGAATGAGAATAAGCGCGGTTCAACTTCAGGGAATGACATTCCGTCCACCGGACAAATAAAGCGTGCTGAGAGGGTCTCTAACGACCCATCCGCATGTTTGAGCTTAACTAAGCCATCACTCTCCTTGAGAGCGAGTTCCAGGGCCTCTGAGAGGCGCTCACGAGCAGCGTCCGGGTTCCGATCGAACTCTGAGACGTAGATAGAATCTACAATGGCATCGATGTCATGGCGCTTGTTACGATCGAGCACCACCTTCTCGCGAAGCGCATGTGGCTGGCCATCGATAAGCACCTTCTCGTATCCCTTTCCAAGGAGATCGTAGAGGAGCTGGTAGTACTCACCTTTACGCCCAACAACAACCGGTGCATAGACGGTTATCGCTGTCTTATCAACTGCAACACCCATAACCTCTTCTTTCGTTCGCGCGTCCGAGCGCTTCTTAATATTGGTTTGCACCATACGAATCATCTCTTCCTTTGAGAGCTTCTCGATTGGCACATCATGATGCACACAGTATGGCTGGCCCGCACGGGCATACAGAACGCGAAGATAATCGTAAATCTCCGTAACGGTCGCAACCGTTGAGCGTGGATTATTTGAGCGAGACTTCTGGTCTATGGAAATAGCTGGCGCAAGACCCGTAATCTCATCTACATCAGGTTTCTGCATTTGGTTCAAGAACTGGCGAGCGTACGCAGAAAGAGACTCCACGTAGCGACGCTGTCCTTCTGCGAATATGGTATCGAATGCGAACGAAGACTTTCCAGAGCCCGAAAGGCCCGTTACAACCGTCATGGCTCCTCGCGGGAACTCGGTAGAGAGGTTCTTAAGGTTGTGGGTACGCGCACCCTTCACGCGGATCCAATCCTCGCCGATGTGTTGTTCGTGTTTCTTGGCTTTGGCCATGTACGTAAATTCCCTGCCCGTGACGGGGCAGGTACGCTATGAATATAGCACAGACAGGGAAGGAGTGATGAAGCCCTAGGCAGCGAGCATCGCTTCGATCTTTGCAACGATCTCCTCAACCGCCACCTCAGCCTTGATGAGGTAGTCGTTTGCGCCAAGTGTCTTTGCCTTTGTAATGTCCGCTTCGGCACCAAGATTGGAGACTACAATAACTGGTACGGTCTTTAGCTCGTCTGTACGTGCACGGATAGACTGCAACACCGCAAACCCGTCCATAGTTGGGAGCATGAGATCAAGCAGCACGAGCACTGGCTTATTCGCTTCAAGGAGGGCAAGGGCCTCGTTCCCATCGGAAGCGTAGAGCGTTTGATACTTCCCGGCCAACGTGTGGCCAAGCAGGTTCTTAAGAATTGGGTCGTCCTCGACAACGAGTATGAATTTAGTGTCAGACATAGGGAAAGTATATCACCCAGTAACCGCTAGCCTGCAATAGGGAGCGAGAGAGTAAAGGTGGTGCCAGGACCAGCCTTATTAGTCTCGAAATTGAGGTCGCCACCATGATCAGTCGCAATAGTGCGTGCAATATAAAGCCCGAGGCCATTGCCACCATTCTCTTTAGCGATAGCGTTCGGCGCACGGTAAAAGCGCTCGAAGATATTTCCCTTATCCTCCTGAGCAATACCAATACCCGTATCATGCACCCTCACATACACCCGGCCAGGAGCAAGTTCAGTAGTCACACGAACCGATCCACCAGCAGGTGTGTACCGAATGCCATTCTCAACGAGATTGTTGAGTACCCAACGGATGCGTTCCTGGTCAACCAAGACTTTTGCGCTCTCCTCACCGGTCTTCTCAAACAAAAGAGAAACGCTGGATTTCACTGCAAGTGGTTCGAAGTCTCGGGTCACATCGCTAACAACCTTGTCAATTTCCACGGGTTTGAAATCGTACTTATACTTCCCCGACTCAATGCTCGAAATATCAAGCAACGTACCAACGACAGCCACGAGTTGATGGCTCTTCTCCACTGCATTTGTAACAAGCGTCTTCTGATTCTCCGTTAGCTGCTCCATCTGAAGAGCCTCAAGTGCCCAGCGTATGCCTGTGAGAGGAGTCCGTAACTGATGGGCAGCCGTTGAAATGAAATCAGACTTCACGCGTGATATCTCCGTATCATGCTTATGGACTTCGTCCACCGTCTCTGTGAACTTTGTAAACTCTTCAGCAAGACTGCGTATTTCGCTCGGTGCCCAACCAAGGGTAAGGGGACCTGGTTTCTGTCCTGTTTGTGCAAAAGACTGCATCGCTGTTGTAACCATACGTATTGGACGCGCTATGTACTTTCCAAGTGCGTAGAACAACAGAGCAACAAGCAGGACAACGAGGAAGAGGGACGTAAGTGACGTCTCGAGAACTAGCATTGAAAGCGCCTCGTTCTCCTCAATACCAACCAATAGTGGACCAATGGTGTCCTTCAAAAAGAGTGCAGCAACCCCAATACACGCAAGCGAAACTGCGAATACCCCTGAAAGGATCGCAGCTATGAACAACTTAATCGACATAGATAAATGGTAGCACGCTAGCGACGGCGTCCTTTTGGTGCGGGCTTCTTTTTCGTAACCTCTTTCCCTTCAAGGGCGTAAATCTCATCGCGAAGGATTGCTGCCGTCTCAAAATCAAGTGCCTCAACGGCTTCGCTCATTTGAAGACGCTTTTGCTTCATAAACGCTGTAGGGTCTTCTGCGTAGAGCTTTGCGTCAAGTTCAAGAAGACTCACCACCGTCTTCTGATGCTCGGTGCGCATACTCTCTGCAATGTCTCGAATCTCCTTCTTGATGGTTATCGGGGTGATGCCGTGCTTCTTGTTGTGTGCAACCTGGATAGCCCGACGACGATTCGTCTCGCCTATCGCACGCTCCATGGAACCCGTCATTACGTCGGCGTACAGAATAACCGTACCGAGTACATTACGCGCCGCGCGTCCTATGGTCTGGATGAGCGAGGTCTCAGAGCGTAGAAAACCTTCCTTATCAGCGTCAAGAATTCCTACGAGCTCAACCTCCGGAAGATCTAGGCCTTCACGCAGCAAGTTAACGCCAACAAGTACATCAAAGGTTCCCTTACGGAACGCTGTGAGGATATCGATGCGGTCAATTGTTTTCACGTCTGAATGCAGGTACTCAGCCTTCATGCCGCGTTCCTTGAGGAACTCAGAAAGATCCTCTGCCATTTGCTTGGTAAGCGTTGTTGCAAGTGCCCGGCCTCCACGCTTAATAACAATCTCGGCCTCTGCGATGAAGTCAGCTACCTGGCCCTTATACTCTCCACTTTCAACAATGGGCTTTATGGTGAGTTCAGGATCAACAAGTCCCGTTGGGCGAATGATCTGCTCTGCAACTTGGCCATCCGGCGGCACACTGTGCTCAATCTCGTACTTCCCGGGAGTTGCTGACGTGTAGATTGTCTGGCCAATGCGTTCTTCAAACTCATCAAACTTGAGCGGACGGTTATCAAAAGCCGAGGGGAGTCGGAAACCGTGCTCAACGAGCATTTGCTTGCGGCTGCGGTCTCCCGCGTACATGCCGCCCACCTGCGTAACCGTTACATGTGACTCATCGATAACCGTAAGAAAGTCTGGCTCCCCGTCTTTGGTATGTGGGAAATAGGAAAGCAGGGTGTGTGCGGCTTCTCCTGGAGCGCGTCCATCAAAGTGGCGCGAGTAGTTCTCGATACCGCTGGTATAGCCGATCTCCCGAATCAGCGCCAAGTCATGCTGCGTGCGGCGCTTCAGGCGCTCGTACTCAAGTACCTTCTCTTCGCGCTTAAAGACTTCGAGTCGCTCGTCGAGTTCAAGCTTGATGCTCTCAATCGCACGATTCCTTCCGTCCTCGTCCGTAACAAAGTGCTTAGCAGGGAAGACAAATAGGGAATCAGGAGTTCCAGTGAGTGCCCGGGAGACCGGATCAAGACATTCAATACGAGAGATAATCTCCCCATCAAAAAGAATTCTGTAGACAACTCGTTCGTTGGTTGGCATGAGCTCTATAGCGTTCCCAACCGCCCGGATCTTTCCCGGCTCAAGATCTGCGTTGGTGCGCTCGAAGTAGATACCAACGAGCTTTCGAATAAGGGCAGCCCTATTCTCTTCCCCGTTAACAAGAAGCTTTACGTGCCGCTTCTCGTAATTCTCGGGCGAACCGAGACCATAGATAGCAGACACAGACGCCACGATAATCACGTCCTTTCGGGTAAGGAGTGCCTGTGTCGCAGCATGGCGAAGCCGATCAATCTCCGCGTTAATCTGTGCCTCCTTCTCTATATAGGTATCTGAGTGCGCAATGTACGCTTCTGGTTGGTAGTAGTCGTAGTAGGAGACAAAGTAATGCACCGCATTCTCGGGGAAAAACTCCCGGTACTCCTGCGCGAGCTGGGCCGCAAGCGTCTTGTTATGCGCCATAACAAGAGTCGGCTTGCCCACGTTCTGAATCACATTTGCGATGGTATAGGTCTTGCCAGAACCTGTAACTCCAAGAAGCGTCTGGTGCCGCATACCTTTCTTTACGCCTTCGGTTAGCTTTTCGATTGCCTTCGGCTGATCGCCTGCAGGCGGGAAAGGAGAATGCATCTTAAACGTTGCCATAGTAGAGCCAGTGTACCGTTGCGGAATGAATTAATGAAGAAGTGGCTACGCGTAGTACGCATTAAGGAACGCATCCTTATACTCTTCAAATTTCCCCTCTTTTATTGCTTCGCGCGCTCCATCAACCAACTGAAGAATAAACCCAAGATTGTGCATAGACGCTATAACCTGTCCCGAGATCTCGTTCGCACGTATGAGGTGTGAAAGGTAGGCGCGCGAGAAATTCTCGGTACCAGGCACAATCGTCTCCGAATCGAGCGGACCGTAGTCAGAGAGATACTGCTCCTTCTTCATATGTACGGGGCCGCGCTTCGTATAGATAGTCCCGTGGCGCCCGAGCCTCGTGGCCGCCACGCAATCAAACGTATCCATGCCCTCCTGAATACCAAGAAGAAGATCTCCTGGCTCACCAATACCTAAGAAGTGTCGTGGCTTATCCTCTGGCAAATGCTTCACGGCCGCCTGCAGCGCACCCATCATGTCTTCCTTGCTAAAGGATCCGCCGATACCAAAGCCATCGAAGTCCATTGATGCAATTTCCTTCGCGCTCTCTTCGCGCAAATCTTCATACCTTCCGCCCTGAACAATGCCGAATATTCCCTGCTTGCGGTTCGCTGCAATATTCTGGCGATGCGCCTTCAAGGAACGCTCTGCCCATTTATGCGTTCGGAGCATTGCTTCTCTTTGATACTCGTATGGCTCGGTTGGCGAGGTGCACTCGTCAAACGCGAAGAACATATCAGCGCCAAGTGCGTGCTGAATCTCTATGGAGCGCTCGGGGGTAAAGCGATGAAGTGAGCCATCATGGTGCGACGTGAAGGTCACACCCTCCTCATCAATAACCGCGAGCTGCCCATGCTGCGTCTGCACATCCTCATCAAATACGGCGACGCCTTGATCACGTTCATTCTCCTCACCTTTGGCGATCTTCGTTATGGTTCTGCCGAACGCTGCCCCCAAGGAGAACACTTGAAACCCTCCAGAGTCGGTCATGGTGGGCCCGTCGAAGCCCATAAATGTGCCAAGTCCTCCTGCACCCTTCACAACCCCTTCACCCGGTTGAAGGTAAAGATGATATGTGTTCGCTAATACAGCCTGAGCGCCCAGCGCTTTCAGTTGATCAGGCAACACTCCTTTGACAGCTGCTTTTGTACCCACGGGTATGAATGCCGGTGTCTGGATATCGCCATGTGGCGTTGAAAGAGTGCCCACACGGGCATTCCCTTGCTTCGCTGTAATGGAGAAAGAAATAGGTCTCATCTACGTACCGTACGAGCCATTCGCCATTTAGGCAAGCAAGTACGTACTCAGAGGAGCTTGACAAGCTGTCAAGACACCTCTATAATGTTCTTAGTTTCAACGAGTTCTTTTCGTCTTCTATAGATTAGGAAAGCGCTCAAAACACGAGGATATCTTCGATGACCACATTGAAAGGAATGGGCGCGAGGTTCCTCCTCGCGGCCGCAGTCACCCTGTTCGGCGCCACCATGGCGACCGCACAGATCGCCCCTGGCGCCGACACCACCACTTCGCTCAACACGACCCCGCCGCCGAATTCTTCGGCCGTGGTCGGACAACCGATCGATCGGTTCGTCCTCGTTCGCGGGGAACCCGAAGTGATCAGTGCACGTGCACGCCCCCCGGGCCCCGCACGTGCATTCGTCCGCGAAGATGAACTGTCCTTCGTTTCCGAAAGCGAGTGGCGGCAACGCGGCTGGTCGATGGAAACCTTCGAAGCGGTGCGATCCAACAACGTGCACTTCTGCAGCGTGACGGCGAACTACATCGTCCGCGCCGCAAGCCTAGCCCAGCGCTATTCGGCAACGGAGCCGCGTGTCGCTGAAATCCACGGGCGCTACGTGTCCATGGCCGGCGACATCCGTTCGGCAGGTCGCACGCGCACTGGATCGAATGTTTTCAGCGCGGCCCTTTCCTGGCTCGGCGGCCCCCTCACGGGAGCCATCGTTACCAGTGGCGCCATCGGCAACGAGGCGCAAGGTCGTGCGTGGGACCGCTCCATGATGCTTTCCCGTGACGCCGGCGTTCTGAACGCCGAACTCACGGGCATGCATGTGGAGTTCAACCTCATGAGCCTCGAGATGTACGCCGATTACCTCGGCCTCGTTAACGGGTACTGCACGACCGTGTTCGGCACCGACGACCAACTGACGCCCCGCGTCACGCAGTCCTCGCCGGCACGGCCTGGCGCCCCGTAAGGCACGATCCTACCTCTATGAAGACGAAGCCCCCGACCTTTCGGCCGGGGGCTTTCGTTATTTCTTCTTCTTTATTGAACGCCCAAAAGCTCTACTTCAAAGAGTAGTGTTGCGTTGGCTGGGATAACATCGCCCACGGCCTGATTTCCATATGCCATGTCGGCTGGAATAACGAGACGACGCTTGCCGCCAACTTTCATACCAGCAACACCTTCATCCCACCCACGAATAACCTGTCCTGCACCAAGACCGAAGGTGAACGGACCGCGACCCACAGAGCTGTCAAAGACGGTTCCGTCAGGAAGCGCACCGGTGTAGTTAACCGTAACGGTTGAACCCTTGGTCGCCTCAGCGCCCGTACCAACGACAATGTCAGCAATCATTAATTGGGTTGGAAGTGGCTCGCCAGGAGCAAGAGAGAGGTCCATAGATGGTGTTGAAGGGGTTTGATTAGTAGTAGTGCCGAGAGACATAGACCGTTCAGCGGTAGGGCCGACGATGGATGAAAACATCGGGGTTCCAAGAGCAAGGAATCCGAGCGCCACCACAACAGCAAGCGCTACAGCAATTCCGGTTCCAGTGACATTCATAGCTATTCTTTATTAGTGCCGGTAACGGCAAGTATATCATCTGCTAATTCAGCAACGGTCTCCTCGACCGCTCGGTCCGCATTCGGTACCTTTTCTCTAAGAAAGGCCTCTACAACGGCTTCGTCCGCACCGCTTTCCATAAGCTTGGCGAACTCGTCACGCGAAGACTCGTCCATAAGCTCTATAAGACGAACCATAGTTCCTTTGAATATAAGCTCGTTTAAATCCACGAGCAACGCTTCTTGTTCTTCAACAGGTAACTCATTAAGTTCTAGTGCTTCAAGTACTGGCGAAAGATTCGTAGGGTTCATAGCAGTGGACGATTATGGAAGCTTCTTAATAAAGTCACGCGGATCAATTCTTGAGAACGATTGCACTGGAGCACCAGTTGATTCTCGAACAGCAATATCCTCTAGTCTTTGAGCAGGCCCTCCTTCAGCTGAATCCCATGCATCGAGGCGAAGCTGCACTACTCCATTATTCAATACTGGCGTTATGAAGTGCACGGTAGTTCCAGGGTGTTCATTCGCATAGGCTCGAGCAAATGCGGAACGCTCTTCAGGAGATCCGCCACTTGAAACAGTAAGCGTTCTATCCATTCCGGGTACCTTCCATTCATACGTAGACGGAACCGCATCATTTATCTCGACTCCGTATGAATTAACAAGCGATGCCTCAGGAGTCTCAATTTCCATAGCCTGTGGCGGTTGCGCTCTAAAATTTTCAAGAGGCGTTCCGATTGTTCCCCCTGAACGTTCTGGAACCCGTTCCACTAAATCAGACGGTTGGCTTTGCATGACATGATCTCCAAAGCCCTCAAGAGGTCTACCTACAACATTCGGTACCTCTGACACCTCGCTAGGGGTGTTCGATGTATCCGAAAGAACAGGAGAATCGTTTTCAATAGGTGTGGGCGTTCCCGCAACTTCTGATGAAGCAGCTTCATTCGACGTGACTGGTGCAACTGATTCATGAACAGGCGCAGCAGTCGGATTCGTAGCCCTCATTTCAATTCCTTCAAGTTTATGGGAGACAATCTCACCGCCCTTATTCTCCATGAGAAGTTGTGTCTCGCCATTACGTTCAAACCATACATTTCCTTTCGCATCGACTAGGAGTTTATCTCCTTCAAGCATCATGCCGCTCTTTCCAGTATCTGAATAAAATGCGCCAAACTTCTCAGAAAGTTCCGTCGCAGACAATTCGGAATCAAAGCCCGTAAACCCTGAGGCGCGCAAATCAACAACAAGCTGATTGAATCCCTCTCCTCTTCCAATGCTTGCTTCGTGCAACGCGAGACCTTCTGGTGCTACCGGCGTTATGTAAGCAGCTTCTGATACAGGGGCAGCTTCAGCAGCTGAGCTAGGAGTGTTTTCGACAGAAGGAGCTTGGGTAGAAACAGTCTCTGCAGAACCTGCGGCAGCTACACCAGCTGGCTCTGGAGCCCGACCTGAAGTTGCTTCAACAACATTGTCAGCTGCTTGCTGGACAGACGTGTACTCAGCAAGTGTGGCTGCAGCTCCTGCACCTACACCCATGGCAACAAGCGCTTTAACGAGAGCCTTCTTCTTTTGTAGAGTAGATTCATCTGCTCTTGAGGCCAACGTTTCTCGCTTTTGGTCTAGTCGTTCAAGAGAATCATTGGTGATGGTACTTTCTCCAAAATAACTTGTTTGCATGTCCCTTCCCTCATGCAATACGCCTATCCTGGCCTTCTCCTGCTCAGAACGTCCCCGGAGCTTTTCGTAGGCCAATGCTCCAGCTTCACCGGCCGCAGCAGCAATCATCGCCGCACCAAAAGCACGTGCAAACTTAACACTTCCCCAACCAGCAACAGCAAGAAGTCCCATCGTTCCAAAGCTACCCACTGCACCCGCACCCAATCCAATCACGAGAGTACTCGCTGCAGCCCGCACTGCGCGTGCTCCATTTTTTCCAAATAACTCATCAAGTTTTTGATTTTGAGCACCAATCCAAGCAAGCCCCTTCACAAAGGCACCTTGCCCACGAGCATCTAGCGCCTCAACCCGTGCCTGGAGTTTCTTTTCTGCAAGAGGCCTCACTACCTCACGAAATGTAATGTAGCTGTTGACCTTTTCTCTCCTTCCAACTTCCTCTCTTACAAGATAATCCCTGAGTGTTTGTTCACGACCAAAGGCATCAAGAGGAGGTGTCCCATTTGCTCTGAGTTTCTCATATCGCTCTGTCATTCGTGAGACAAACGCCTCTGACATATTTTGAACTCCGGGCTCCCTAATCCCTTTTTCTATAGCAGCTGCGTAGGTAATACGAGCCTGATTGAAATCATTCTTTAGAGCTTCAACTTTTTCCTCATCAACTTTGAGTTCCTTTCCTTTAGAAAGACGGTTCCAGATTGTTCTCTTCTGTTCGAGCTCCTTATACGCAGCGAGATATGCCTGTTCTTTTAACTCCATATCAGATCGTTCAATCTGTGAGTCTGCACCCTTAGCTATTTCCCTGAAGTTAAGGGCTTTGGTGGGCAGATTTTCTTCTGGCTGATTGAGATCTGCGCCTTGAGCGAACGGGACTACAATTTCATCTTCTTTGGTCTCTTCGCTCTGATCAGGAAGCGCTATAACTTCGCCTGAGCCTTGGCGGCGCAGTTCGGCTAGCTCCTTACTTCTCAGTATTGCGTCTCTGAGTGCCTCCTTTTTTTCCTTTCTCGTTTCCGTTATTCCATCTGTTACGACAGGCACTCCATACTCTGCAACTACTTCAGGAGCAGCAGATTCTGTGTCTCTCTTTTTCTTCGTTACCTTTTTTCCTTGCGTACGCTCCCTTCGACCAGGTCTATTCGACTTCTTCGCCCCTGGCGCTATGCGCACGGAAGCACCACCATCAAGGTCAGTTCGCTCCATTGGCTGCGCTTCTGGAGCATCATCTAAGTATTTATCTGCTCGTGCCAACATCTTCGCATACTCGCCAGTTCCTTTTTCTTCCTGCTGATTTGAACCTTTTGGCCACGGCGGTCCTTCTCCTGGTTGCTTTGCCATACGTTTGTATTAGGAAAGATATCTGGCTCTAATAGATGCTTCAACAGTAGCACGGTCCCTTCCGTACGTGAGGTACGACAATTCCCTTAGATCGTCTACTTGAGCAAGGTTTCCCTTCGCTGGCGCTATGGTCTTTATATTAAACGGTTTTTGCGGCACGCCTGCGGAGAGTATCCGGACATAGGCATTGTAGTTCTCAATACTGGTGAAATCGCTCGACTTAAATGTTGGCTCGAACAGCTTTCCGAAGAACTCTCCGTCTTCCTGTCCAACCCGGAATACTGCCATCGAGCCTACGTTGCCAAACACTGCATCTCGAATCTTTTCTTCAATCTGTCCCAGATACTGGTGTGCAATGGTGAGAGAAAGCTTGTATTTGCGAGCTTCAGAGAGAATACCCGGAATAGACGATGTCGTTATGTTCTGGAACTCGTCAATATAGAGATAGAACGCCGGGAAGACAGTACCAGGAGAATCTGCTCGCGAAAGCGCGGCCATGAAGAGCTTTCCAACAATAATCAGACCAAGAAGGTTTGCGTTGCGTTCCCCAAGCCGTCCCTTCGAGAGATTAACGAGAAGAATCTTCTTGTTATCAATAATCTCCCGGAACTTGAACGAACTCTCCTGTTGCCCAATGATTGGGCGCATAAAGTCGTTGCCCGTGAACTCATCAAACTTGTTTGTGATGTAGGGAACAATGTTCTGAAGGCTCGACTCACCCTCAGCTTTGGTGGCAATTTCCTGCCAGAACTGATTTACAATTGGGTTGTTGCTTCGGGCAAGCTTTAGATTCCTAAAGTCAGCATTCGAGAGTACTCTACCGATATCCATAATCGTTGATCCGCTCGCAGGATCCTCCATAACCAGCTGCGTGGCATTTCGGAAGTACTGCACGAACATTGGGCCCATGGACTCTGGTACATCGCCATACAGCTGTTGGAAGATGGCGAGCATCTCGTTGACGATGAATGACTTCTGCTCGGGACGTGACGCATCGTACTCGAGCATGTTAAGACCGAACGGTCGATCAATATATGCGGGATCGAAGTAAATAACATCTTCATACCGCTCAGGGGGAATGTTTGAAAGAATTTCAATAATGTCGTTGCCGTGAGGATCGATAAAGCAAACGCCATTTCCGGCCTTTATGTCCTGATCGATGAGCGTTGTCATAAACGATGACTTACCCGTTCCCGTCTGGCCGATCACGTACAAATGGCGCAGACGGTCCTTTTCTTCAATACGCACGTCTGATGACGACCCTCGGAAACTATTGGTTCCGAGCATAATGCCCTCCTTCGGCAACCCTACGGGCGCTGCAGCTCCCGCAAATCGAGACTGCTTTAGGTGTGGCGAAGAATTAATACCCTGTGGCGGGAAGTGGTAGAGCGTGGTGAGTTCGCGAAGCGAGAGCGGGAGATTGGTTGAAGAGCGATATAAACGGAATGAAAAATCTCGCAGAAGCTGCTTTAAGGAACCCTTGTTTGGTCTTCGAAACTCAATACGATTTCCCGTGGTGTTATCAAACTGATTGAACGCAGACTCAAGCTCTGTAAGAAGCTGGTGTGCGCGCCTATGATCCTGGGACGAAACCGTGAGTCTAACATTGGTTGAAACAACTGGCGCACCAATCTTCTTCTCAACCATTTCAATGGCTTTCTCATCAACAAGCGCGGTTTGTGTCTGCTTCTTACTTGAAAAGAAGAGTCCTGCCGCTTCGCGTGCAAGATCCCCGACAAACGTTTCAGGCAAATTGAACGCACGAGAACGGTGCTCGCCCTGGCGAAGCGCATGAATGATGCGCCGATAGTGCTCGACGTAATGATTCCCTTCAGGTTTAAACACTATTTGGAACGATGCCCCTTCGTTCTCGGGAGCCACTTTCGCGAATGCATTCAAAAGAGAGTTAATCGGATCGTAATCAAAGTCTTGATAATCCTTTAGTGGGAGCATCGCTTTGTCCTTGAACTCGGCAACGGAAGCGAGAGACACGCCACCCTCAACGAAAATGTTGTAATCGTTCGGTTGGGCGTTCACGTGCGCATTAGGAAAGATAGCGAGAAGCTGATTCTCAAAAAGCTCTTTCCTGGTATTAGGCACTGACGCATAGAACATGAGATGCGGCGCATCAACAGGAACCGCGAGCTCAAGCGTCATGTACGCTGGCTCTCCGCGTCCCGCGTGCTCAACCGCGAGCATACCTGAGTAAAACTGCTCCATTGAGGAAATGAGTTCCTTGAGAGACTTGCCACGCGACTCCTCAGTGTTCGCTTCAGGGAGCGCAATCTCGTACAAGGTCATACGAAGTGCTTTCCACTCAGGCTGACTCTCAGAGAGCCCCTTTGGCCGCATACCAACAACCAGATATTGCACCAAGAATCGATGGAAATCGTCTTCGAGATGCGCATTGTTCAGTTTCGCAAGAATCGTAAATGCGTTATGGATACCCTTCTCTTCCATAACCGTACGGAGCTCTGCGATTGTCTCGTCGTTCTGCTCAGGATCGAGATTCAAGGCAAGCATATCTGCGTGCTTTACTGCATCTCGTTCAGACATTTGGAACTCGGGCGCAAGCACTGTTTCTGGACCACTCATACGGTGATGCAAGATGCGCTCATGCGCAATATCCTCACGAGGCATGTCGCGCTTGTAGGTTGCAAGCTCAGCCTCCTTCCGGGCAATCTGCTCGCGAAGGTACGCGAGCTCGTCCTCTGGCGAGGTTATGGGTAGTATCGGTCCCTCCATTACTCCTAAGTATAGTGCATCAGCCGCCGAACAGAGCTTGCATAAGAGGATAAAAGAGTGGCGCACCCGTGAGGATGCGCCAGTGTAGCCAGGTCGTTCTATGAATTGCTCGGTCGACGTGAGGCCGCAAGCATACAGGCTGAAGAGCGGGCGATGTACTCGTAGTCTTTCGCTGCCTCCACCAGATTCTTCCCGTTCCGAACGTTCTGCTTGCTGTACTCCTTGCCGTCGGGTCCGAGAATCCTCCACGAGTCATTGTCGATGACATCAGCGAGGAGAATCTCGCCAGACGCATCGAAGCCAAACTCGACCTTCCAATCGCGCAGATCGAAGTCAATTCGTGCCCATGCCTTCCGTGCAACACAGAACGCTTCGCGAGCGATGTGCTCGAGAATCCCGAAGGGCCACATCTGCGCTTCATCCCACCCCAGAACAGTCGAGGAAAGGAAGACACCGTCGTCCAAGGGTTTCTTAGGGTGGTACACCACAATTCCGCTGTCAGCGTACCGTCCGATGTAAGGGTCGACATCAGGAAGCTCGATCCCGTTGAAGTGGTTTGTGTCGGTTTTCAAGAAGAACTCAACAATGGGTATTTCGAAACGCTCGCCAGGCGGTCTGCCCGGGTGGCGCTTCAGATACGAACTGTTCTCATCGATCGCCCCACGCACAATGACCTCAAGAGGAATCATCGTGCAGTGCGGACCCCTGAACGTTCGTTCACCGATCTGCTTCGTGTAGGCAACCGGTATTCCGGCCTCCTGTAGAAGCTGGAACACGTTCACCGCCGTAGTGGTGGACCAGATACCCTTGCCCGGCATCGGCTCCCGGTGAATATTGTCCCAGGTAACCTGGTCAAGAGCTTCGAATTCGCCCTGAGACGGATTCGACTCAGATGCTCGAACGATTTTCGTCTTGCCGCGCACCTGCTCAATCATGTCGGGCATGACACCCTCCTTCTGCTTTTTTCTGCAACAATGTATGTCGCTGGATCATTCCGGCAGGACTATAGCACTAATAGAAAAACCCGTCATATTAACGGGCTTTTCTATTCGACGTGTGCTCTACCGTTTTGTCATAGCACCAAAGAGTGCTGAGACGAGTGCGACAACAATCGCGAAGAAGAATGCCGGCCAAAACCCTGTAACACTAAATCCAGGTACTACCATGCCTGCGAGCATAACAAGCAACGCATTCACAACGAGTGAAAAGAGGCCGAGCGTTAAGACATTGAGCGGCAGCGTCAGCAAGTTAACGATCGGCTTTAGGAACACATTGATGATGCCGAGTACAACCGCGAGCACGAGCGCGCCTACGAGTGTTACCTCGATACCCGGTATGAGGTACGCAGCGATGCCAATGGCAAGCGCGGATACGATCCAATGAAGTAAAGACATGGGCAGTAAGTATAACTAGGTAATACCCTAAGCATACCCTCTTTTATGAGCTCCTCATGTGAAGGGGTGCATAGCGTTTAGCGCGCAAAGGAGAAACTCTCCACGATACTTGAAAGCGCCTCGTACTCTTTTAAGAGGACCTCTTCAGAGATATCCTTCTCGCTTGATACAGCCTCACGGTAGCTAGATCCGGTTCGTATCTTCTCAAGCGCAATGCAGCGTCCTTCGTGAATCGTTCGGTAGGATACGCCCTTTACATACTGCATCATGCCCGCACTCTCAAACGCAAAGACTTTCCATGGTGTGTTCCCAATAATCGCATCTGGCAGTACCGTTTCTCCTTGCCATGAGGAAGCAACTTCGCAGCGTTTAACTTCAGCCGGATCTGCTGATGCCCCAATTCGTACCATGACGCTAAAGTAGCGCGGGTATGAATCCTCGCTTTCAGTATGGTACGGAGTTATAGACACGATGGGCGCACCCTCAGTATTCGGGAGTGCGTTCACGCGCCAGTTTCTAGAGAGGCCGTAATTCGCATCAAACGTATACAAAACCTCTGCATCCTGCGGATAGAAGATGGTGAATCCATAGGGACCATTCGAGTAGATAGCGAGACCCTCCTCTACCTGAGGCGTGCTTGTTGCAACGATAGGCGGTCCAAATGCCTCGTTTCGTGTATTAACGAGGTACCACGCTGCTCCGCCACCGATTGCGAGGATACCGACGAGAAAAAGAATAAAGATGAGACGATTCATAGAAGGAGTATACGGCGTAGATGCCTATATGACATAGACCTCACTAACCTGCACGAGCTCGTTCTTAACGATTCCAACGATACGGACACTCTGATCTGCTTGAACGGGCACCCCGGGTTGATTTGTTGCGCACGGAAGATTTACTTCAGCACATGCGTCACGGCTTGCAAACACCAGTCGCTTCGTTCGTACCGACGGCTTTCCTTGCTCGTTATAATCCGTATATAGAATATATGGCGTTCCACCTTGCCCCTCTGTCTCGTCAAAAATAATAGTTCCTTCTTTGTCAAAGTGTCCTTCTTGCTCAGTGGCAAGTATTGCAGACGCAGAAAGCCGTACGGGTTCCGTTCGAGTTTGAACATCTGTTGTTATGGATTTTCCACTTGCCCATACCCATATACCTCCCACAACAATGAGTAAGGCGACAACTTTAAAAATAGTTCCCATGCGTACAGCCTACAGAAAAGCACCTATCGGTAAGATGAACCTAGCGCTTTAAAAACGGTGCGAAGAAGCGTGACGCTGCAGAATCAGTCGATTCCACCTTAAGGAGATTTTCATCTGTCGTTGTTGCGCTTTTGGTTGTGGTTGCAGTAGTTGTTGCGACAAGGTTAGTCATGTCGCCAGAGCCAACCTTAGCGAAGAAGAGTCCGGTCGACTTCACATCTCCCTGCGAAACTTCATTCGAGCGGATAGCCGCAAGACTAACACCCTCCTTAAGTTCTGCCTGAACATCAAGTGCAAGTGCAGTCTCAAGCCGTTCGCGAGTTGTTGCTAGTGTCTTTGATTTTTCAGACACTCGAGCCGTAAATCGATCAGTGGTAGATTCCTCGAATGCAATTGAAGCAGCCAAGCGTGCGCTTTCTTCTGGAGCTGCGCTAACCGCAAATTCCTCAACGCGCGCAGCAAGCTTTTGCTCAAGGTCGGTTCGAACTGCGAGTGATGTCGCAATCTCACCCTTCGCCTCAAGCGTGTCCGTTTCCTTCGCGAGTACGTCGACATGTGCGTCAAATCGTATTGCAAGATTTTCTGCTGTAGCTTCATCAAGTTTGCCGACGGATGAAAGCGCAGCAGCTTCATCCACTCTACGCGATGCAAACTCCGCAGCGAGGGTTGCCTTACCTTTTGTTGACGGTGTAAGCACAAACGCAAGTGGTTCACTTACTGCAACCTTGATGGGATACAGAATATCTCCCGGGATTGAACCCACGGACGCGAGACTTGCCTGAGTGCCTCCGGCTACCATAAGGACAAGCACGAGCGCACCAGCATAGAGACTACGCGCAGGGATCATGAACGACACGAACGAGAATGGGGAGCGCACCGGAAGACGCTGCACGGAATCCGTGAGTGTATGGAGATCAGCGTATGCAGAAATATCAGCGCGCATGCGCTTTTTGGCGTCGACTGAGAGGGTAAGATTCCTCAGCGACTTTAGTATGGTAATAGGGGTTCGTTTGGTCATGGTTTCAAAATCAATCGGTATGCATACGAGTGCGCATCTTCTTCATGGCCCGATTCAAGCGCACAGAAATGGCATTTGCTGATTCTCCTGAAAGAAGAGCAATCTCCTTTGGCGAGAGGCCGTCTACAAATCGAAGAATAAGTACCTCACGCGATGCTTCATCGAGCTCATTCACCATCCGAAGCGCTTCACTCATTTCGGCTTCGCGCGTCACGTCCTCTGCGGTGTCTCCGCCAAACTCAAGCCCTTGCTCAGTTAATACATCGAGCGAGGTTTCCTTCTTCTTGCGGTACCAGTCGATAACAAGGTTCCGTGCCATCGTATAAAGGAGCGCTCGCTCACTTCGCATGACAGTACCTTCCCGCAGGGCTTGCCAGAAGCGGGTGAAAACCTCCTGAGACAGATCCTGGGCGAGCTCCCGATTGCTAACCTTGAGGTAGCAAAAACGGTAGATATCGTCCGCATAGGTATCGTATATCTGGAGGAAGTATGCTTTTGTTTCTTCCTGGTCCATAAGATATGACGTACCGCCGAGACCACTCTTAGCAAGGGTTTTGGGGGCTATGCGAGGAGAGGTCCTACGGCGGTCTTCCAATACTCGCATAGAGATAGGCATTGGGCCACTCTAATAGATGCATGATGAGGGGCACATGAAGTCTTCATGGGGATAGAGAAAAGCCCCGTGACTTCTGGTCACGAGGCTTTTCTTTCGTCTCGCTTAGCGAGAAGACTTCTTCTTCGCTGCCTTCTTAACGGCTTTCTTAACCACCTTCTTTGGAGCTGCTTTCTTTGTGGTCTTCTTAACTGTGCGCTTCAACTCCTTCTTAACGCTCTCCCAGTTGCCCTTGAGCTCATTCACTGCAGCTCGGAGGTCGCCAGGGGTAACATCATCGAGACCCTTGTATGCCTTTGCAGCCTGATCAACGATGACAGCCATTGCCTTCTCATCAAGCTCCTTAAGCTTCTTTGCCTCACGGACAACGTCGTTCTTAAGACCCTTTGCCCACTTTGCTGTTGCGTTCCGGTGCTTCTTTGCATCTTTTGCGCCATAGAAGTAGTAGGTTGCGGCACCAGCAGCAGCAACTGCCGCAAGCATGCCTGCACCAATCTCCGCCTTCTGGAGATTAGACATCTTCTTTCCTCCCTTCACTTTCTTCGCTGTCTTCTTAGTTGCCATAGATCTTGAATTACAAAATGATTATGATGATGACTTCTTACGACGTGCCTTTGGCTTCACAAATCCAGCAAAGAGTCCGAGCAATTGCCCTGCCTTCACCGCCTCTCGCTTCACCTGAGTACGTACCTCCCGGATGTCGTCCCGGATCTCCGCAGCTTCCTCCTGAACGATCTCTGATACTTCGTCTACCGTTTTCAGAATTCTGAGGAGCCGGATGAGCACCATCACCAAGAGCACGGATATAACAAGGACCGCGACTGTTGTCACGCCGAAGAAGATATCCATCTTGAGAAAGTCATCCATCCGTTCGCCCATGGTAGCCCGCTTATAGTGAAGCGCAAGTGTAGCTGTGTATAGGATTTACGATATTCGAACGAATCGAGGACCCCAGTAGCCAAGTTCCGGCTTGTCGACACTCTCAACAAACATAGACAGGGGGCGCACAAAGAGTTTCTTATCAGTCTCATAGAGTGGCTTGTACACCACCACATCTTCCTCGGTTTCGGTATGGAACGCGATACCGAGTACCTTGTAATGCTGATCTGGATGCTTGAAGTGGTAGTAGATTCCTGGAGTAACTGTTTCCATGCAAGAAGTATACCAATCACGCCGAACGCGCTACTGTACGTATATGAAAAGGCCCGTACAGAAGCCAGTCACCGAAGTACCTAGCGAGAACGTATTCCCGATGCGAGTGAACAAGTACCTTGCCATGAAAGGCTTCGCCACACGGCGCGACGCTGACGTGCTCGTTGAAAAGAAGAAAGTCTATATAAACGGCTCTCTCGCGGCACTCGGCGACAAGGTGAAGGAGACTGATGTGGTTGAAGTGCGCGGACAGGCGCGCCCAAAGGCGTACGCCTATATCGCATTCAATAAGCCGGCAGGTATGGACACGCACCGCGAAGCAACCGATACCGAGAACGTGCTCGATACGCTGCCTAGCGATCTTAAGCGTCTTTCCTTGTTCCCTGTCGGGAGACTCGACAAGGCCTCAAGCGGTCTCCTGATTCTTACAAACGACGGACGGGTAACCGATAGGCTTTTGAATCCCAAGTACGCACACGAGAAAACGTACGACGTACGCACGAAGCAACCACTTCGCTCCTCATTCAAGGAGAAGATGGAAGCGGGCGTAAATATTGAAGGATACGAGACGAAGCCTACGAAGGTCGAAATCCTTGGGGACGATCGCTTTCGCATCACGCTCACCGAAGGGAAGACACACCAGATTCGTCGTATGGTTGTAGCGCTCTTCAATGAGGTGAAGTCGCTTCAGCGCACGAGCATCATGGGTATTAAGCTTGGAGCAACAAAGATTGGTGGATACCGTGTTATCGAGGGCAAGGAACTTGCAAAGTTCCTTGCTGATTTAGGACTCGCCTAGATTCCCTTCCATAACGAGACTTTCAAATCCACCTTCGTTCCCTTGAAGGTGACTCCTTCATCCAGGAGCATCGTTCGCTTCGTGCTGATACCTTGCCCTGCACTATAGCCGGTTAGAGAGCCGTCTGACGCAACGACACGATGACACGGTGTTTTTGGTATGTCAGGGTTACAGCGCATTGCGCTTCCTACCGCACGAGCAGCACCGGGTCTCCCTGCAAGCTGCGCAAGTTGACCGTACGTGGCTACTTTTCCTTTCGGAATCTTACGTGCAAACGTATAAATAGTTTCAGTAAGTGCGGTACCCATTACTATAAGAGTCCGAAACCAAAGAAACAGAGGTACGCACCGAGCAGAATCGAGAGCGAACCACCCGTGTAATACCACGCCTTCACGTTGAAGGTCCGGACCACCCAGCCTATGGCCTTATTCGGCAGGAGAAGATACATTGTTCCTTCGATAACAAGTAGGTAACCAATTGTCGTTATGGTGCCAGCTGCAAAGGAACTCCAATCGTTGTGCGCAAGGACAATACTGAGACCAGCGGTTAGCTCGAGTAGACCCATGAGCATACGTGTAAGACGCTCTTCAACGAATGCGCCAATAATCGGCACGAAGTCCTGCCTACGGAATAGCACCGAGGCACCGACAATGATAAGGAAGAGTCCGAACAGCTGTGCGAGATATACTGTTGTTTCCATATACTTTTAGTATAGCGAACAAAAAAGGACCCCTTGGGTCCTTTTTTGGATACGTGGATAGTGTTTACCGCTTCCAGAGCATGTGATCCAAAGACCACTTGCCTCCGCCCGTGAGCATAAGCGACACGCTTGCCGCAAGGAGGAGCAAGATGAACTCGTATCCGCCCGTAGCCAAAAAGAAGCCGTTTTGAAGGTGAACAAGGAATAGCGCGGCAAGCGACACCACCACGAGCGCCTTTGCCGCCCAACGTGTAAGGAGTCCGAGAATGAGGAGGATACCGCCACCAAGCTCAGCCGCGATTAAGAGAACCGCAAAGAACTCAGGCATTGGGAAGCCGAGACTTCCCACGAAGCCAGCGGTAGCAGGAAGACCTCCCTCAAGCTTCTGGAGCCCATGAAGCGCGAAGATAACACCAGTTGCGAGACGTAGTACGGTTGGAGCGTAATTGCGCCAGCCGTCCATGTACGAGCACGTCATAAATTTCTGCATAGGAATACGTAAATGGGTAACCTAGATATTGTAGCCCCTTTGTGAGACGTGCAAGTGGGGATTCGCACTATCCCTCTACAAGCTTTGATTTTTCGTCTCGCGATAGCTTTTTGATCGCTGCCTCCCTCATACATGCAGCACTCCTGCTTTCAAACGCTTCGCTATATACGAGCGACACGGGTCTGCGAACTCGGGTGTACTTCGCACCCTTTAAGGATTCGTTATGCTCACTCACCCGGCGCGTAAGATCGGTCGTAACGCCCGTATAGAGCGTTCCATCGGCACATCGGAGGATGTAGATGTGCCAGGCGTCTTTCATGTTTATTTCGCGAGATCGAGTACCTCGTCAATTCTAATCTGCTCGACGAAGTCAGGTACGTGCGAGACGAGCACCATGGCGCCTTCGTATTGATCAAGCGCTTTTGCAATAACAGGGATATGACGGAAGTTGATATGGTTCGTTGGCTCGTCAAGAATGAGGAGTCCTGGCTGCATGAGCACTAAGCGCGCGAACGCAACAAGACCCTTCTGTCCCTCAGACAAAGCACCGATCTTCTTTCCGATTGAATCGGCGGTAATGATAAAGCCTGCAGCTACTTTGCGCATCTGTTCCTCATTTGGCTTATCCATCGCACTGAGGAGCGACTCGCGGACGGTGTGCTCGAAGTTAAGTGTTGAGAAATCCTGGCGATAATACCCAACCTTGATACCCCGAGTTATGGCGGCACCCTTAGCGTTTCCGTTGGCCATAGACTCAAGGAGCGTGGTTTTGCCGATACCGTTTGGCCCCTTCAAGAGAAGGTGTTGCTTCTTTTTCATAACCACGTTCGCCGACTTCTCCTTCGGCTTGTGGGTCTTCGGATCAATTATAGAAAGGGAACTGATAGTGAGGATCTCGCCGAGAATATCTTCCTGTACTGGAATAACGAATGGGCGGATGGTCTTATCTTCCTTGCGTACGTCCACTTTTTCTTCCTCCATCTCTTCAATCTCGTCACGCATTTTCTTCGCAACGACGCGCATCTTGCCTCCCTTCTGTGCAAAGAAGTTCGCCTTGTCCTTGTTGTCTTGGATCTTCTTTGCGAGCTGCGCGTTCTTGCGGTTCTCGCGCTCGATACGCGCTGAAATCTCCTTGAGGAGGTCGTAGTAGTTGCCCACGTACTGCTCTATCTTCTTCGTGTGCACGTCGAGATACAGAACGCCGTTTGAGAACGTGTTAAGAAACTCCGCATCATGGGAGATAACCACAACGGTCTTCTCGTACGATAAGAGGAATTTTGTGAGATGCTCGATACCCGAGGTATCAAGATTGTTCGTCGGCTCGTCAAGAAGAAGAATATCCGGATCCTGGATGAGTGCGGACGCCAAGAGGAGTCGTGCCTGCTGGCCCCCTGAGAAACTCTTGATGATGCGGTCGTGCGGCGCATGGAGGTTAACTACCTCAAGCACCTCATCAATCTTTGGGTCGATGTCATAGACTTTCTCTGCAAAACGCTTCTCGAAGAACTCACGGATCGTTAGCTCGCGGTCTTCAGGCATGATTGTCTGATGCGAAAGCGCGATGGTGAGACCGCGAGGAATCTGTATCTTTCCGCTCTCAGGCTTGAGCGTTCCTTCTATCATCTTAAAGATAGTCGACTTCCCAGCTCCGTTCTGGCCCATGAGTGTAACTTTCATACCCTTCCGTAACGAGAAGTTCACCTCGTCGACAATGGGGTAGTTATGCCCGTAATTGAACGAAACGTCCTCAAAGCGTAGGACCGCTTCGTGCGGTCCATTGCTTGGCTTTACGGGGGCATTCGGTGCCATAGTCTTCCTATCCTACACTATTTGTGTCGTATTGATAAGTCGATTTAGCGAGGCAACTATAGCTGCTCCCTATAAAGCTCGAGTGCTATAGGTGCTTGTGAGTGAAGAGGGCTCGGAAGAGTATCAAGCGTAAACCATTCGATTTGATCAAACTTGTGTGGTTCCCCGTTCTGAACCTTAGATCGGTCTACCTGTACCTTGAAATCTAAAGATATCCAGTGTGTCTTCAATCCTTCATTCTCGCGGTGCACATCATGATATCCAAGAAACTCATACGAAATAACATCGGAGCATAGTTCTTCTTCAATTTCCTTCTTAAGGGTGTTCTCAATCGTATCGTGGAGCTCTAGACTTCCTCCACCGAAATCCCATCGGCCATGCTCGTCCCGGCAATTAGTACTTCTCTTAGTTAGGACATACTCACCATTACCATCGTGGCAAAAGAAACTAACCGTCACGCCGATGTAATCCACTCCTTTCTTCATATGCAGACTATATCAGTTTGCTGGCAGACCAAGGATCGAACTACGCATTCTTTCCCGCCACATACCCCGTCGTCCAGCAAAGCTGCAACGAGTACCCGCCCGTCGGCCGCTTAATATTTAGAAGATCGCCAACAACGAAAAGATTTTCACACACCTTAGACCGCATGGTCTTCGTATCAATTTCAGTAAGTGCGACACCGCCGTCAGCAACAACAGCTCGATCAAGTCCCATAAGACCAGTGATGGTGAGCGAGAGTGCCTTGAGTAGTTCAGCGAGTCTTCGGCGCTCTTCCTTGGTTACGCTATGGACGCGCTTGTCTCGGTCTATATTAGGAACGAGCGACAGGAGCGCATCACTAGTGCCTACAGGCGCGATAGAACGGAATACATTCTGCAGCTCCTTGTTCTTGTGCTCGTTGAATACGCTCGCAATGTGCTTATCAAGTATGCCGAGATCTTTGAGTGGATAGGTATCAATATGTGCCGTTACTTCTCCTTCTTGCATGAGGTCAGCGATCTTTCCGGCTGCGTTCAATATCAAGGGTCCTGAAATGCCGAAGTGCGTGAGGAGCACGTCCCCTTTCAGTACCTGCTTTTTGGTTCCGTCCACAAAGACGGTCATCTTCATGTCCTTAATCGTGATCCCGGCAAGGGACTTAACCCATGCTTCCTTAACTCGAAGCGGTACAATCGTTGGAGTCGGGTTCTCAACCGAATGACCAAGTTCAGTGAGCCAACGGAATCCGTCTCCTGTTGAACCGGTCTCTGGATGCGAGACGCCGCCTGTGGCGAATATATAGGAATCAGCGGTGTACTCCTTCCCACCCATGAGTACATGGCTGATCTTTCCATTACTTGCCTGCACGCGCGCAACTGGAAGACCAACCTTAATATCAACTCCCTGAGCCTTTACGTACTTGAACATCGCAGCCGTTACCTCGGGCGCACTCTTAGACCAGGGGAACGCGCGATTTCTCGCCTCAACAACCGTAGGGACGCCGATTGATTCGAAGAATTTAAAGGTCTCTGCAACACCGAACTGCGAAAACGGAGAATGCAAAAAATTCGCTGCAGAACCGAAATGAGAAAGAAGTTTCCGCTCGTCTTCTTCTGCGTTAGCAATGTTGCAGCGTCCCCCGCCTGTTATAGAAAGCTTCTCGCCAAGCTTTCGGTTCTTTTCAATAAGAAGGACACGCTTGCCGTTTGATGCAGCGACACCCGCAGCCATCATGCCGGCTGCGCCTCCTCCAACGACAATTACATCGTATGCTCCGTCTGATTTCATAAATGCACAGTACCGCGCGGTATACGTAACGACAATGAGAATTCTTTTAAATTGCAATTGAACAACCAGAGCGGCGTTGCTGCCGCTCTGGTTGTTTCTTTACTTATGCTGTCTTTTTCTTCGCTACTTTCTTTGCTGGAGCTGCCTTCTTTGGCTTCTCTGCACGCTCTTTTGACGCCGTTAGGATTGAGTCATATGCGGAACCTTCGAGGCTTTTCATAAGCGAATCAAGTTTCGTGTGTATAATACCGAGTTCCTTCTGCATTGCACCTATACGAGGATCCTCCTGCTGTACTGGCTGGGGTGCTGGGCGCTCGCTGTTATAGCTGCGCTTCTCGTACGAGTTGCCGGTTGGGCGTGCATCGTCACGAACAAAGCAGTTCTTGCAAAAGACTGGCTTCTTTCCGTTTGGGCGGAAAGGAACCTCGCACGCTGCATGGCATTTGCTGCAGGACGTCTTAAACGTCTCGGTCTGTTCGCCGAACGCACGTGCCTGAGGGCGACGCGATGCGCCGCCAAAACTCGGACGTGAGAAGCCTCCTGGCTTACTGTCTTTGCTGAATCTGCTTTTCTTAAAATCGTTCATGAAAGGGATCTAGGGATAGTGGAATGATTATATCATAGAAAATGTGAATGACAAATATCCAACCGCGCGAACGCGGAGACGTGCTACGAGTTTGCTGGCTGTCTGGGACGATGTTGGAACTTTTTTGTATATAAAGAAGTAGCCCGCCGCATTGCTGCGACGGGCTTTTTCGGTTGGATCGTACCAGACAGTTTGTTGACCATTAACAGGATTGGTCTTGTCTCCGAAGCTTCGGTGGTGTGCTTAACCCCTCGGTTTTTGCGTTCATCCATGGGCCCGCATGGGGCTTCTGAAAAACACTATTAGCACCAACTTAAGGACCTTAGCTGTCGGTTAGGGTTCGTCCCTTTCTGCCTCCAAGCGAGCCTGTACTCTCTGTGGGAGACATTTCCGATCCATAAGTAGCGTAGCACTGACCTTCTTTTTGTCTAGCCTTTCAGATGCATAGTTCTAAAGTATCAATCTGCTCTGCTGTGCGAGCTAGATTTTAGAACATTGCTGGGTGTATGGGACGATGTTGGAACCTTTTGCGAATTGAAGCAAAGTGTAGCTTTTAGATAGCGTAGGAAAAAAGGCGGTCCAGGTAACCCGGACCGCCCTTCTTTTCGTTTTGTCCTCTTAGGGACAATCGTTGCGTCTCTGTCGCCGCATCAGCTCTTCCGAAGAGAGGCGGCCACATTCTCGGACCCTTTCGGAGGAGAAGCGCCGCTCCTGGAAGTTCGGGCTCCTGTCTGGACCCCGGCAGGGCCTGCCGTTGCAGAGGTCCGACCCGAAAGCGCGATGCTGGGGATCATAACGAGGCGGCTCGTAGGGTCGACTGGGTCGAAAGGCTGACTCGTATCCGGGCGAACGGTCCCGCTGAAGGACGAGTCCGTCCGGTCTTCGCTCGATAATCCGATATCTGATGCCGTAGCACACGGCATAGCCGTGGCTCACGCGGCACTCGTGCTGTTGGTAGTGCGATTGGCCGCGGGGCTCGATCGGGGTTGCCGAAAGCGTTTGTGCGTTTGTGGGGCCGTGGATGGCGCACGCGCTCAACACAAGAATCGTAACGAGTAATGCACGCATCAAGGAACTCCTTTGCTTCTGACGGTGTGTCAGTTGTTGGATACAATACTCTGTTTCTAGAAAAAGTCAATAAGAATACACGAACCTTGGCACTTGTAGCCTTAAAATATCCCTAGAGCGTCTGGATATAAGTATACGTATCGACAGCAAGCCATAGCAGCAGTGCTCCTAAGCCTATCCACCCCCAGAACACCCACACACCCTCGGATTCCTGGAATTCCTTAAAGTCCTTCCACTCTCTGCGGTTCCAGGACAGCCTGCGACCATGTCTAACTCCAAAGTACGCCAATACTACATAAGGCACGTAGGAAGCTAACAGCAGTAGCGGGCTCTCGATCGGTACAGAAAAAAGAGACGTAAGCACAAACCCAAGAGCAATGTAAATCGCTAAACCGGTTAATAGGAAATCAAAATGTCCCCTAAATAGTACGTTGAACGGACCAAAGATAGCTATGGAAGGCTCACGAAGAAAAGCTGCTTGCCTCTCGGACAAAGTCTCTACTTTTCTTATCTCCTTTGTCTCGAACCATTTCATATGTGTTTACAAAAAGAGTATAGCAGTATTGCTGGCAGTCTGGGACGATGTTGGAACTATGCTATTGACAGTATAGATTAATTAAAGTATGTTAATCTCAGATAAAAGAACACGGTCAGGGATGGACCGCAGGATATCTCTTCCAAAAAAGGGAGAGCAAGTCCACTAGCCAGCCTATGTGGTACAGCTGGAGATAAAAGTAAATCATACCCCGCCCCTCAGACATGCAGGCATGTGTGTCAGAAGCAGCGAACAAAAACTCTTTATAGAGCCAACAACTCCCCCATGAGCCGCGCGCAAGTAGCTCTGGGGGATTTTTCTATACTTTATTGCTGGCAATCTGGGACGATGTTGGAACCTTTTTGCAACATATGCTACGTTCTGTCTAGAAACAACGGAGGGCGTAATGAGCGCACCAACAGCAGACCTTTCTTCCCTAATGGCCTTCATTGGGGAACGCTACACTTTTACCGAAGAACACTACCCGGGCTACGATCGACTTTCGGACGAGCAGAAACTGCTTTTTGCTGTCCGGCACAGTGCGCTTCACATGATGAAGTCAGTCGGAAAGATCGCAGCCGAAGCTGAAGCTGCAGACCATGGCGGGCAAATGGACGAAGAGGCCCTCAAGGTCGCTACGACCAAAATGCTCGTCAACGTTCTGAAGCTCGCCGAAGAACTTGATATGTCTGGCGACGAACTCGCCGCCCGGGTGCCGAAAGTGATGGCAAGCGCATAAGCGCAGGGGCCGGCTCTTCAGAGAGCCGGCCCTTTGCTTTGTCTAAGCTAGTAACGTTAATCAAACTGAATCACGTAGAATGATTTCTCCATTAGTTCAGGCTGCTGTTCTAGCCAACCTTTTAGATCAGGCTTGCGAACATAGGTAGCGACCTTTTCAACAAACCTTCCTGTTGGTGCACGACTAGCTCCTTCGCCACTCCATTCCTCAAGGCGAAGTGTATCGCCTTCAGCAAACTCAAAGTCTGCGAGGCGCAGCTCAAATTTCTTCTTCCCTGAGAGAATCATCTCAAACCATTCAGAATCAATCTTCTTAGTTACGGTTGCCATAAGGAAATTGTATCAAGATTGCTGGGAGACTAGGGATCGAACCTAGATTCACGGCTTCAAAGGCCGCTGTCCTACCATTAGACGATCTCCCAATGCGCACACCGTTAATCCTGCCTGCAAATCACTTCTCTCGCAAGCTACTCAATCTCGCAGACTTCTTTAAGTGCCGCGACATCTTCTGCGGTTAAGACAAGTTCATTCCCGATATTGTAGGAATACATAATGGCACCCGGGTCCTCAAGATGCCCAATACCAAGCGCATGCCCGAACTCATGCGCAAGCACACGCTTCAACTCCATACGATCTTCAAACGTAAAGATCGTAATGCGCCTCCCCGCCTCATCTTCAACATAATTTCCTTGATCAAAATCATGGCCAAGGGTTTTGTTATACGTATTCACCTTTTCGTTGGTTTGATCAGCAAGTACATTGAGCTGCGTTACCCGCTCTTGAATCGCCGCAATAAGACTGTTGAGTGTTGCTACCCCAGCATCAAGCGTCTTTTTCCGGCGCTCAAGCTCTCGCTTCTTTGCCTCAAGCTCTTCATACGCTGCTGGTGGTGCACCTCCCTTTGCATTCCACATCTGAACCTCTTCTTCATATTTGCGAACGTCTCGCTCAAACGAAGTGGCTTTTGCTTCATGAGACCTACGGAGTGTAACGAACTCGTCATTCAGTCTTTCTACTTCCATCTTTAAGGAATTATAGGCTCCTTGCTCTCCGCCTATAGTTTCGCCAAGCTCAACCGCTCTCTGCCGCTCGTCATAGAGCATACCCACAAAGATAGATGGTTCAGCGCTTAGAGCGAGTACCTGTATTCCAGCTGCGTCGTTCCAAAGTGCTGCTGCTTCTGCAACGGCGGCGGCAAATTCTTCCTGAGAGATACCGAAGCGCTCGTCATAACCATCAATTGCGTACCCAAGCGGTTCTGCGCATGGCTTATAGAAAGGATTGAATAAAGAAAGACCGTTCGTCCCAAGCGCAACGTACGCTAGAAGCGCAACCGCGAAAACTGGCACAAGATAGGTAAAGAATGGTTTTAGGTATTTCAGCATTATGAGCGTGCGAGCTCAAGAACAGCGAGCTCGAGAGGTAGCGAGGGCACTGGCGAGAAACGCATACGACCCATTGCATCAAGAAAGGTCCGGAGTGTCTCGTGCGACAATTGTGAGTCCTTTGCCGACGCAAGATCCGAGGCTTCTGTATATGCATCCTCTCCGAGTTCCTCCTGAATTTCTTTAACAAGCTCCGGTGCATGACGAAGAAGAAGTATCTGCCTCACATACTCAAGTACGAGCGCTAGATACAACGGCATATCGATTCCTTGCTCTGAGACCGTTCGAATGGTTGCAAGTGCATTTGATTGATTCCCTTCGGAAAGGGCCGACACCAGATTGTGCACAAGCGCATGACGGGGTGCGCCTGTCGCCTTCTCTGTGTCTTCACGAGTAAGTGTCTTGTCCGTAGATGATGCGAGCACCTTCTCAAGCACCGAGAGCGCGTCGCGATACGAGCCGTCTCCAAGCATGCCAATAAGATCTGCAGCAGCAGGCTCAATCGAGTAGCCCTCCTTCTTGCCAACATTAAGCACAAGCTTCGCAAGGCCAGACCGCGACGGCTTCTTAAACTGAAATACCTGGCAGCGAGAACGGACGGTCTCAGGCACTTTCTCAAGTTCAGTGGTCGCAAGGATAATAACCACGTGTTGAGGAGGCTCTTCAAGTGTCTTTAGGAATGCATTCCAGGCGCTCTTTGAGAGCATATGGGCCTCGTCGAGGATATAGACCTTCCGTTCTGAATTATAGGGAAGCGTATGCACGCTCTCATTCAACGCACGAACCTCGTCAACACCGTTATTTGACGCAGCATCGAGCTCAACAATATCTCGCTCGTCAGTCTTGAGCGCTCGCGCGAATATGCGTGCAATAGAGGTCTTCCCGAGTCCACGGGACCCCGCAAAGAGATATGCATGCCCTACCTTTCCGCTTTTAATCTGATCCTCAAGCGGTCTCACTATCTGGTCCTGGCCTATAACATCCTTGAATGTAGAAGGACGATATGCGCGATAGAGGGACTGGTGTGCCATGGCACCAATTATACCAGGAGCCCGTGCTCGCGCAGGACCCCCTCCATAGCGGCGGCAGAACTGGTCTCCATAAGCTTCGCACGGAGCTCAGCGGCGCCCTCAAAGCCTGTTGCGAACGCTTTTACGTGTTTACGCACCAAATGAAAAGATTTCGCAGGCTGCATAGCTTCAAATGCATATGCAAACTCAATGAGAGCTTCAAGACGCTCTCTAGGGGTAGTGTCATCAGTTGAGCGCCCTGCAAATACCCAGGGATTTCCAAATATGCCGCGCCCGATCATAGCTGCATCGCAACCACTAGTACGAACTTTCTCTTCCGCATCCTTAAGGTCTACAATGTCGCCGTTCCCGATAATAAGCGTTTGAGGCGCGATTGTATCGCGAAGCGCTACAACACGCGGCATGAGCTCCCAGTGTGCTGGTACGTTCGACATCTCCTTGCGCGTTCGCAGGTGCACCGTTAGTGCCGGAAGATTCTCTTGAAGAAGCATCCCTAGCCACTCGTCGATACTTTCTGTGTTGTAGCCGATACGCGTCTTCACGGAAACGGGAAGTCCCGCTTCGCGCGCAGCAGCGATTATCTCTCGCGCCTTCTCCGGATTCTTTATCATTGCGGCGCCACATCCCTGCTTTTCAATCGATTTGTCAGGACATCCCATATTTATGTCGATACCATCAAAGCCGAGCTCCTTGCACAGCTTTGCCGCATAGCTCATGGTCTCGGGGTTCGAGGAAAAGAGCTGCGCAACAATAGGACGCTCTGCATCCGTAAACTTCAGATCTCGCATGAGCGGGTTCTCGTCGTCTGGAATACCCTTCTTCTCGCGGGTGTAATACAAACCATCTGCCGAGACAAACTCAGTCCAGGTAACGTGCGGCTTCCCCTTGCTTGCAATGAGCTTCCGGTAGGCAGCGTCGGTTACGTCCGCCATAGGCGCGAGTACGAAAAAGTGCTTCGCAAGCCCAGTCCAGAACGATTCCATACGCGCTATCCTACCGTTCCTGGCTTTATTCGACAATATAGAATGGCAGGAGTAAAGTTTCACCAGATGTTCCGCTTCGGGACAGGACAGTGAAGGAGTGCGTCATGACCGAACCGTTCGACTGGTCAGTCGCCATCTTCATGAGAATTGGAGGTGGCCTTGTTGCCGTGCGTAAGCGAAGAAAAGATGGAACCTTGGGACCGTGGCACAATCCCGGCGGAAAGCGGGAACCGTACGAGCTTTCCATAGAAGAGACCGCATCGCGCGAGCTCTGGGAGGAAACAGGGATTAAACTACCTCCGGGTGCCTTCAAAGTGCAGGACCACATCTCTCGATCGACGCTCAAGCACCAGAAGGGACAACGCGTAAAGCAGAAGCATTTCTACGAGCTCTACTATTTCGTCATTGAGCTTCAGGACTATGACGTCACAACGCTACGTACCCTAGACCCGATGGAGCAAGTTCGCTTCTTCAAATTCTCTGAATACCGGCGTATGAAAAACTTTTTGCCTCTACATCAAAGATTCATACAGAAACACGGGCTGGTTCCCGGCCTTGCCAAAAAGGCCTAACCGGCGCATGAGATTAATCTCTCGGCGCCGGTTTTTTATTTACTCGATCGGTACCTCGTTCGTTCTCTTAAAATACGCTTTCCCGGAGAATCTAAGATCAACATATGATACCGACCCATCATTCAAGGATAACTGCGGGAATACACTCGCCGCGATACCAGCTGCTTCTTGCTCCCGTCCGAGGACGTAGGTAATGCGGGTTCCAGCTTGAGTATAGATATCCGCCTCATCTGCACGGAAGGATACCGATACCACATTCGCGCCAAGCGTCTGAATGGCTTTGATAAACCGCAGTGCTTCGGGAATGCGGGAGGCATAGCTAATGTGGGCCGCAATGGGAGTCTCACCCTGTTGACCTTCTATGCCCGCATAAACACGGAGCGCTTCTGAGGTGGAAGAAATCTCAAGTGGCACCTGCGCAAAAATAAACCCTTCAGCATTTGTGCTGTAACACTGACCGTCACTAACGTCTTGAGACGTACCACACCACACGAACGCTTCTGCTCGGGGCAAGGTTGTTATGGATAGTTCGTTCAAACCGTTTGCAGAGATAGATACCGCTTCGATATCTGGGTACTCCGCAAGGATACGCGCACGCACGTCGCTTTCTGGAATGAAGAATAGCGAGTTGCGTGGAAGCACAAACGCATGTGTGCCCTCGAGCGTGCGCTTCGCAAGACGCTGTGCCTCCTCGGCATGAGGGCCTTTCGCCGTTACGCTACTAATACGAAACGCAGGAAGCCATGCGACATAAAACGAAGCAGCAACAAGGGCAAGAATTAAAATACCCACCGCAACGAAGAATGCTTTCTGCGTCTTCTTGCGACGCTTCTTAAGCGGCTCGCGCGACTCTGTACGGGGTTTCTTACCTCGTGTGATCGTTACATTGCGTTTGGATACGGGAACAGACGCGGCCGGCGCCTTAACACGCGGGCGCTGCATGTCCATAGAACGAGTTGACCGCGAAGAGGATGTCTTCGCAGGTTCACTTAGTTTTGAGCGCGCTCTAGGCGCTATGTCCCAGGATTTCTTTGCCGACATACGGGACGAGGACTTCAGGAACGCGAATCGTGCCATCTTCTTGCTGATAGTTCTCAACGATGGAGACAAGGATGCGCGGCGTAGGAATTGCGGTTGAGTTCAATGAGTGGGGGAACTTCATGGTGCCATCTTCTGCACGGTAGCGAATATTGAGACGACGCGTCTGGAAATCATGGAAGTAGGATGCAGAGCTAATCTCACGATACTTCCCTTCACCCGGGACCCACAGTTCTATGTCGTACTTCTTTACCTGACCGAGACCGAGATCTCCGCCACAATTAACCACCGTGTGGTACGGAATATTGAGAAGCTCGATAAACTCCTCGGTATTACGATTCAACCACTCGTGCATTTTTACGGACTCTTCGTGCGACGCTTCGCACAAAACAACCTGCTCCCACTTATAAAACTCATGCACGCGAATAAGACCACGCACATCCTTGCCGTGCGCACCTGCTTCACGCCTAAAGCACGGAGAGAAGGAAAGGAATTTTGCAGGAAGCACGCTCTTGTCGAGGGTCTCGTCCATGTAGTACCCCATGGTTGCAACCTCAGCAGTACCCGCCAGATACTCGCCGTCTTGAGTCTTGTAGAGATCCTCCTCGCCCTGCGGCAAATACCCTGTTCCCATAAATGCTTCGCGACGAACCAAAGAGGGCACAATCATCGGCTCAAGACCTTTCGCTGCAAAGTGCTTCAGCGCGAGCTGCCAAATGGCGTTACTCAAAAGCACGCCATCTCCCTTTAGGAAGTACCCGCGGAATCCCGCGACCTTAGTACCGCGCTCAAAGTCTGCCATGCCCGCCTTCGTCATGAGCTCGACATGGTCCTTTGGTGTGAACGAAAATTCCTTTGGCTGACCCCACTTCTTAACTTCCTGGTTATCTGCATCGCTCTCGCCTTCGGGTACCGTCATGTCCGGAATGTTTGGCACCATAAGCATGAGCTTTTGCCATTCTTCCATGACCGCTTTGTGCTTCTCATCAAGTTCCTGCATTCCCTCCTTTACAAAACGCATCGCCTCAAGGAGTTTTTCTTTCTCATTGCCACTTGAAAGCGCTATGGTACGACTCGCAAGATTTTGCTCCGCGCGCTTAGCGTCGAGCTGCTGGCGGAGCGACTTGCGCTCATCGTCTACTACAAGGAGACGATCAATATCAATAGCAATATGCTTTTTAGCGGCGCCCATCTTAATCACGTCCGCATTCTCCCGGATGAAATGGATATCGAGCATTCCTTGCACTATACGGCAGGATCCCTCTACCGAAAAGGGACCGCATGGTATCTTTGTGGTAGACGTTGGGAGAGGAAGGATAGTGAATGGCAACCAAGAGAATGATGCTTTCGCAGAACCAGGATCACGAGTTCGACCTGGTCGTCCAACAGGGGGCTGCAAGATTCAAGGCGCTATCGCCTGAAGAGCAAGCCAGGATTATTGATCATCAGCGACGATCCGCTGGACGCAGCGTCTTTCCGCGCGACGGGAAGTGATCAAAAAGGGGGCGTGTCGGTTATACCGATACGCCCCTTTTCCGGTGTCTGTATGCCGCATACTTATATATATGGACATACGCACTATAGTGAAGAGTGCATACTCAGCTGAAGGTATCGGCGCTCTTAATGAGATACCACAACCGCCCTCTGCGTTGTGGATACGTGGGACTCTTCCTGCCACGGACGTGAAAAAGCTCGTAGTAGTCGGCTCGCGCGCGCTCACTCCCTATGGAGAAGCAACATGCGAAAAACTTATCCAAGGACTTTCTGATTATCCGATATCCATCATCTCAGGTCTCGCTCTTGGTACCGATGCCTGCGCGCACCGGGCAGCACTTTCCGTAGGACTTCATACCATCGCTGTTCCTGGGTCAGGACTCAGCGACAAGGCTATAGCGCCACAAACCAATCTCGGACTCGCAAAGGAGATCCTTCTTGCCGGCGGTGCACTTCTCTCTGAGCATGAACCGGATACCACCGCACGGCCCCAGTACTTCCCTTCACGGAACCGCATTATGGTTGGGATGGCTGACGCCGTGTTGGTTATTGAAGCAGGTGAGCGCTCAGGAACGCTCATAACCGCCCGCCTTGCGAGCGAATATAGTCGCGACCTCATGTGCGTACCGCATCGCATTGGTGACCCACATAGCGAGGGACCACATATGTTCATTCGACTTGGTGCAGAGCTCATAACAAGCTCTGAAGATATCCTTGAGACGCTCGGTTTCGAACCCTTTTCATAATCCTCGCGCATATCCCGTGCTTGACCATATATAGGTATGCGCGGTATGTGTGGGTATACCTATGACTAAGAGACTTCTTATCGTTGAGTCGCCAGCCAAGGCGCGCACCATCCAGCAGTACCTCGGAAAAGACTACGAGGTGCTTGCGTCCGTGGGTCACGTTCGCGACCTTCCAAAGAGCAATAAGGATGCCGTGGACATCGAAGACGGGTTTGTTCCGCGCTACGTCATCTCTCCGGACAAGCGTGAGGTTATCGAAAAGATACAGAAAGCGGCCGCTCGAGCGGACGAGGTGTTCCTTGCAACTGACCCGGACCGCGAAGGCGAGGCTATTGCTTGGCACGTGAAGGAAGCGGTGGGCCTAAAGAAGCCGCAGCGCGTTGTCTTCCATGAGATAACCAAGGCTGCGGTTGAAGAAGCCCTTCTCCACCCGCGGGCAATCGATGAGCATCTACGTCGCGCCCAGGAAGCACGTCGTGTGCTTGACCGCCTCGTTGGCTACGACCTTTCAGGTCTCATATGGAAGAAAGTGCGGTACGGACTGTCTGCGGGCCGCGTACAGTCTCCAGCACTTCGCATCCTTGCTGAGCGTGAACGTGAAATCCAGGCATTCATTCCTGAAACCTATTTCACTCTTGATGCCGTCTTCAAAGCAGACACAAAACAAGCAAAGGCCGAGTTCCCCGCTAGTTGCGTTGAGGAACCGAAGACTGCAGAGGAAGCAGAGCGTATTGTGACGCTCGGCCGTACTGCATCGTGGACTGTTGCGGAAGTGAAGGAACGTGCTGAAGAACGCCAGCCACGCCCCCCGTTTACGACGTCCACACTGCAGCAGGCAGGTTCAACACGCCTTGGTCTCTCGCCAAGCCGCACCATGCGTGCCGCACAGAAGCTCTACGAAGCTGGACATATCACGTACATGCGTACGGACTCGGTGAATCTATCAAAGGATGCAATGACGGTTCTTCTGGAGACCGTTGAGAAAGAATTCGGCAAGGACTATGCCGAGAGACATGAGTATAAGACCAAGAGCAAGAATGCGCAGGAGGCACACGAAGCGGTGCGTCCAACCGATCCGACTCGTGCAACCGCAGGCGCAACGGGAGACGAACAGAATCTCTACGCACTCATCCGCACTCGTGCGCTCGCAAGCCAAATGAAACCAGCGCAGATGTTGCGCACGAGCGTTAAGGCAAAAGCAGATGCGGATATACCGCTCTTCTCCGGAAACGGGTCACGTGTCGTGTTCCCTGGATGGCTTGCCTGCGACACACGCGCACGCGGGGAAGACGTAGAGCTACCTAAACTTAACGAAGGAGAGCCTCTTACGCTTATCTCTCTCGGGTCTCTCGAGAAGCAAACTGAGCCGCCAAACCGCTACACCGAAGCGGGGCTCGTTAAGGAGCTTGAGAAGCGCGGTATCGGCAGGCCGTCTACATACGCGAGCATCATGAAAACGATTCAAGATCGTGGCTACGTCGAGAAGACCGGACGCACCCTCACCCCAACCGCAACCGGTATGGTTGTCTCTGGATGGCTCGAAGAGCATTTCGCAGAATACATCTCGGACTCCTTTACTGCCGAAATGGAGGATGAGCTCGACGAGATCGCACGAGGAGAACGTGGGTATGAGACAACTCTCACTGAGTTCTACGGACCGTTCTCAAAAGCGGTTGCATCAAAAGACAAGCTTCCGAAAGCAACTTCGCTTGGTCCTGTATCTGAGGATTTCCCGTGTCCTACGTGCGGCGCCTCAATGGAGTTCAAGCTCGGCCGTGGAGGCGTGTTTATGAGCTGTACGCGCTACCCTGAGTGCGAAGGCGCACGACAGGAAGATGGATTGGAGCTCAAGGGTGACGAGCCGATTGGAACGGATCCCGTTACCGGCGCTCCCATATTTGTGAAGACTGGACGCTACGGACCATACGTTGAGATGGAGCTCCCTGAGGTTGAGGCACCTGTTGAACTTACGAAGGCTGGCAAGCCCAAGAAAGTGCGCGGACGACCAAAGAAAGCATTGAAACGTGCAAGTATCCCGCCAGGAACAGATCTCGCATCCGTTACGCTCGCTGATGCGCTTCATTTTCTTTCCCTTCCACGTGAGCTTGGCAATCATCCAGGAACTGGAAAGTCTATCATTGCGAACGTTGGTAGGTTTGGTCCGTATGTGGGACATGACGGCGAGTTCCGTTCACTCAAGGGTGCAGACGACCCATATACTGTTACGCTCGATCGTGCGGTAGAAGTCCTTGCTGAACCAAAGCGTCCACCCAAGGGCGTCGAGATCGTACGCGAGATCGGGAAACATCCGAAAACCGGTAAGGCACTCGTGCTCTACAAATCAAAAGCTGGTCTCTTCTTGAAGAAAGGACTTCGTCGCATCTACTTGCCGGAGAGTCAGGACGCCGATGCCCTTACACCACTTGAAGCAGCTGAGTATTTGAAATAGTTTGCTGCATCCTCGTTACGGCAGTATCCTTATGCGGTGACTACTGTTAAGGAAATACTCGCCCAGATGAGCGTCCTCACCCCCGAGGACGAGGCGCTTATCGAGAAAGCGTACGCATTTGGCCAGAACGCTCACAAGGACCATACCCGCTATTCAGGCGAGCCCTTTTTCATACATCCCGCGGCCGTTGCGAAACACCTTGCAGAACTCGGTATGGACGCCCCAACCGTTGCAGCAGCTCTTCTTCATGACGCAATTGAGGATGTCGACATAACCGCCGAGGAGGTTGAAAAGGAACTGGGTGCCGAGGTTCTTTTTCTGGTGGAAGGCGTAACGAAACTTGGCCAACACAAGTATCAAGGCGGCGAGCGCCACGCAGAATCACTGAGACGACTCCTTGTTGCGACGTCTGCTGACGTACGCGTGCTCATCATCAAGCTCGCGGACCGCTATCACAACATGACAACACTCGAGCATGTGCCCGAGGAGAAAAGGAAACGTATCGCGCTTGAGACGTTGGAGATATTCGCGCCAATTGCAGACCGTCTTGGTATGGGTTCTCTTAAGAAAGAACTTGAGGACCTTGCATTTCCTGCTATTGATCCTGACGCGTACCAGCATGCCGTTGAGGTGCGCAAACTCAAGAGCAAAGAGACGGAGGTGGGACTTGCACGCGTACAAAAGGACCTTCGTCACGCGCTTGCGCGAAAGGAAGTAAAGGATTTCTCAACGTCTATCCGCACAAAAGGACTGTGGAGCTTACACCAGAAGCTGAAGCGTAAGGGTGACGATATCACCCGTATCCACGACATAGCTGCGCTGCGTGTACTCGTCCCTACCGTTGACGACTGTTATGCCGTGCTCGGGGTTATACACGCCCTCTGGAAGCCGCTTCCAGGCGAGTTCAAGGACTACATATCCTTTCCAAAGCCAAACGGCTACCAGTCTCTCCATACCACCGTTGTAACGGGTGACGCGGGTATCGTTGAGATGCAAGTGCGCACCAAGGACATGCACCAGCGAGCACAATTTGGGATCGCCTCGCACATGTCATACAAGTCGCTTGCGAAGGGAGCAAACAAAAATGCATTCCAGCGACTTTCCTTTCCTTGGATCAAGGACCTTGTTCCTGCACTTCTTAACCTGAAACGTCCTGTTGCCGCGAATCAAAAGGCGGCACTAGCAGCAGGAGACATACCGCGCTGGCTTACAGATCTTAAGGAAGCGCATGCGGAAGTCGAGTCGGATGAATTTGTCGAGGGACTTAAGAGCGATTTCTTCTCGCACCGCATTTTTGTCTTCACTCCTGTAGGAGACGTTATCGATCTTCCAACCGAATCAACACCGATTGATTTTGCGTATGCCATTCACAGCGATCTCGGAGACCACATGCAGGGAGCGAAGGTAAACGGAAAGCTCGTCTCTTTTGATACAAAGCTCAGGAACGGAGACATCATTGAAATTCTCAAATCAAAATCTGCGCATCCAACAGCGAAGTGGATGGATTACGCACGCACCAGCATGGCACGGCGTCATATTCGCGCAACGCTCGACGCTAGTGACCGTGGGCGTCCTCACGCAGAGAGCGCGAAACCAAAGAAAGAGAAGCGTGGGAAGAAATCTAAGTAGCTAGACTGTAAAGTTGCGGACTGAGTAGAGGTCCTCCTCTACCACAGGCGCTTTGGGAGCCTCGAGCGGCGGGAGCTGTGTGGTGTTCACAACTATCTCTGGCTCTCCTGCATCTGCTGCAGGCTGATCTGCTTCCTGCATAACAACCTCTTCCTGTGTCGCAAGGATTGCGGCGATATGTGAGAGGTCCTCCGGCGAGAAGAATTCAATGAGAAGGCGTCCTCCTTGCGGACGGCTCTCGATTAGCACACGGGTGCCGAGCGTCTCGGTCAACGACTTCTCGAGCGCCATCATTTCTGGCGTCTTGTCGTGCTTACGAATCTTATCCTGTGCAAGACGTCGTGCCATCTGCTCTACCATACGCACTGACGTCTTTTTAAGAACAATCTCCTTAAAGAGTGTATCTCGCTCTTCTGGCTTGTCGTTAAGCATCAAGAGCGCTCGAGCATGTCCTTCGGACAATTCCTTTCCAACAACCGCCATCTGAATAGCTTCGGGAAGCATGAGGAGACGAATGGAGTTCGAAACATACTCGCGAGAGCGTCCGATCTTTGCTCCAATCTCTGAGTGCGAGATCGCGAATGTTTCAGCAAGTTGCGCAAGCGCCTTTGCACGATCTATAGCGTTCAGATCTTCGCGCTGGAGATTCTCGATGATAGCGAGCTCGAGCTTCATCTTGTCAGACTGCTCACCCGCACGAATGACGACTGGTACCTCACGAAGCCCAATAAGCTTCGAGGCACGGAGACGTCGTTCTCCTGCAATAAGCTGGTAGGAGGCCTGGAGGCCGCCACTAGCCTTCTCAACCTCGTTACGCGTCACCACAAGCGGTTGGAGCACGCCGTACTGCCGAATTGATTCAGCAAGTGCCTTCAAGCGCTCCTCATCAAACTCGATACGAGGCTGGTATGGGTTCGGCTCGATACGACTCACCTCCACCCAGTACACGGAGTCGTACTTCGTAGGCTGCGCGAATGATTCCGCTTCTGGTGTCTTATTCCCAAACATAAGTGCATTGTATCATCGCCCATTCACTTTGCAGGACCGCAAGCTGTGAAGTACGATACTCTTCGTACCGATACGTTGGTACACCCTGCTCTACGGAGCTTTCGTTCGGGCATCTGGAGGGTACGCCCCTAGATGCTCCGGCATGCCGGGGTGGCGGAGTTGGTATACGCGGCGGATTCAAAACCCGCTCCTGCAAAGGTCGAGGGTTCGAGTCCCTCCCCCGGCACACATGAAAAATCGCCCGGACACTTAGTCCGGGCGATTTTTTTCGCTTAGATCTTTCCAACCAAATCCATCCCTGGCTCTAACGTATCGTCTCCCGGCTCCCAAGACGCAGGACACACCTGGCCTGCATTGCTTTCGACAAACTGCGCAGCTTGAAGCTTACGAAATGTCTCCTTTGCTGCACGTCCGATACTGTTGTCGTTCACTTCCATAGCACGGAGGGTACCGGTCTGATCGATGATGAACGTACCACGGAGTGCCAGGCCCTCGTCTGGAACAAACGGAAGATCCCCACCCTCAATAAGAACACCGAACGCGTCGGCAATCTTGCCCGTCGGATCTGCACCCATAGGGAACGTTATCTTCTTGATTGCCTCAGAGGTGTCGTGCCATGCTTTATGCACGAAGACAGTGTCGGTCGAGAATGATACTACGTCAGCGTTTATCGCTTGAAGTTTTGGATAGTAGAGCGCCATCTCCTCAAGCTCTGTCGGGCACACGAAGGTAAAGTCTGCCGGATAAAACATCACGACAAGCCACTTGCCACGGAAGTCTGAGAACTTCATGGACTTCACATCTCCCTTGTAGAAGGTCTCAAACTCGTAGTCAGGCACCGTCTCGCCCACCCGGACGCTCGACCGATATTCATTGAACGGATCATGGAAATCTCCACACTCGCCGCAATAGTTGCTCTTTTGTTCCTTGTTCATGGTGCTGTTTCGTTACGTAGAGGCATGATACCATTCTGGCCACAGTGAGCCACGTGGATGACCCTTCCCCCATACTGTGTGTTGCCGGCCCAACTGCCTCGGGCAAGTCTGCGCGTGCCGTAGCACTCGCAAAAGAATTTAACGGCGAAGTTATCTCTGTCGACTCCCGACAGGTATACCGAATGCTCGATATTGGCACGGAGAAGACCTCTAAAGAGGAGATGGATGGCATCCCGCACCATCTTATCGACATCCGGGATCCAAAAGAAACCTATAGTGCTGGAGACTTTGTGAAGGACGCGGAACGACTTATCGAAGAGATCCGCGGTCGCGGCAAACGCCCTATTCTGGCTGGTGGCACCCATTTCTACTTTGATGCACTTCTGTATGGTCTACCTGAAGAAACCGAACCAAATGCAGATCTTCGAAAAGAACTTGAAAAGCGCAGTACTGATTCTCTTATGGAAGAGATACGCGCTAAGGATCCGCGCCGTGCAGAGCGCATTGATCCTTTAAACAAACGAAGGCTTGTTAGAGCACTTGAAATAATTGAAACGCACGGCAAGGTACCTGAACGCGATGCAACTGAAGCCCGGTTCCCTGTTGAGTGGGTAATTCTCAACCCAGAGCGAGACGAACTTCGATCCCGCATCAGGACACGTCTTTCAAGGGCGCTCGAGAACGGTCTCATTGAAGAGGTACAACGCGTACGTGAATACGTGAGAGACGAGCGCCTCAACGAGCTCGGTCTTGAATACAAAATCGTTGGAGAATTCCTTCGTAACGAACGAAGTGAGGACACGCTTCTTGATTCTCTTTCGACAAAGGTTTGGCATTACGCCAGACACCAAAAAGGGTGGTTACGCAAATTGAGACAAGAACACTATTAATTAGCGTAGACAGAGAAGTGATCAGCACTAATGTGATCGCCTAAGAAAATTGCATTCACCCCTCTTCTCTTGAGTTGTTCGACGAAATCTCTGTCCTCTTTCTCCTCGTAAACGGGTCGTAAACCAGCTGCCTTAGCTGCAGTGTCAAATGCAATAATATTTTCTATGGTGTAATTTCTAGGACGAAGACCTACATCAACACATGTTCCATTTGAGTGACATGCTGCACGATGGGATCGAGATTTTGGGTACCCTTCTGTAACAGCCCATCCTACACTGCTGCGGATATTACCCAGCGCTGCTGCCAACCCTGCATCTGCATAACAGCCTCTCGCCTCACATACAACATTACTTGGCAAACGAGAGCACGTTGAATTTGTACCCGTACCCGTACAGCCCCCAGCAAGCTCCACAGTACCGCTCGCTCCTGTGTTTTCACTCCCCGTTCCCATTCCAGGCACAGCAAGGATATTTCCACTAAAAAGTGGTGTCGTTGGCTTCGCCACTACACAGCTGTCTCCTGAACCACCAAGCAGGATGGAGTTCCATGGACCGAATTCGCTGCCGTTGTTATAAAGCGTCTTCATAACAAAGTCGACAATTAGCCACGCAGACAGAACAATCAGAAGACCTATAACCGCATTGATGAGCATTTTGTTTGCCGTACTACGGCTTTCAGGATTAGCTGCAGAAAGTATGTAGAGACCTCCTGCCCATACCATGATGATAGTGGCGAAAATAATCGCTATACCGATCATGAAATTGACGACATTTTGCACAATAGCAAGCACTCCACCAAATCCACACGCGCACGTGCGGCACACTTCAGGCACTATGGGACCGAACTGCGCTTCTACAGAAAGGGGTAGAAGTAGGGAGAATCCTAGAACGAGTAAAAATATTCTTTTCATATACCTATGGTAGAACGATAGCATCCTTGCAGAAACTAAACCGTAGGTTCTGACCAGCGAATTGCTCATTTACGAAATAAGGAACTCCTAGATTGTAGTTCAGTCTGCATAGATCCTCTTGTGAAAGACCGAGCCTTTCAATGAGAAAGCGCTCAGATGCCTCCCTGGATCTTCTAAGAGGCTCTGCAAGTAGAACAATATTGAACGATTGAATCTCGTTATTGTAGGTAATGGAGAAATTATCGGTGTTTGCACCCTCAGGACATGATCCGTCCTCCAAGCAATAACCAACACTTCCAGCAAGTACGAAAGATCCAGGATTCACAGTGTCAGTAACGGTCTCACCGTTACGAATAAAATCTTTTACAGTTATGGGTTCACCACTTTCACCCGTTAGTGTAAGTCTCCCTGTAGAATCCGTAGCCTCGAACACCCCGCTCGTTGGAAACAGAACCTGAGGGGACTCTTCGATAGACTGCCTTGGTGAAGTATCTAGCATTAAGAATGCAGTAATAAGTATGGTTGCAAGACCGAGTATGAGAAAAATAGAGGCAAGAATTATTTTCCAGTTCATATTCATATATTATTGGCCAGAAAAGGTAGCAATGCATGCTTTCTGTCTCGTACTTCGGGGGTCCGATGTCCAGTCGCCGAAATCAGGCCGCTCCTTAAGAAGGCATGCGGCAGCTGAGACATTACAAACAATATTCGCTGCTGCTGCTCTACAGACTCGCGCAAGCTCTTCCTGACCCTGCTTAACTCTACCTCCTGAAAATGCCTGCGAGCAATTTAAATCCCCTGATCCTCGCCAGCCAGCATTCCTTGCAGCTGAAGAACACACCGTAACATTCAAATTATGACACTTGTCGTTATACCCCATGACGATCTGGAACATGCCGTGTGCAGTTGTTGGTCTTCCATCAACTGTCTTGGCTCCTGAAATATTGGTGCCGCAAGAGCTTTCTGCTTGTGCCAGACAGGAAAACGTATTCGCCTGAGCTTGCGTAAGAGGGTATCCTCCCATGTATGCTGCATTGCTTATGAGTGTTGGAGAACAAGACCCACTACCGAGACTTGCGGGTCCTCCACTATCGGCACCAGTTCCTCGTCCTGGAACTGAGAAAATATTCCCACTAAACAGAGGTTGAAGATTCTCCATCGGCTTAATGCAGAGGTCTCCTCCGGTAAGAATTTGATTCCAGGGACCGAAATTACGAGCGTTAGGGTTGTAGAGAAGCTTCATAACGAAATCAACGATAAGCCACGCTGAAAGAATAATCAGGAGACCAATAACCGCATTCGTGAGAATCTTCTTTGCTTGTGAATGATTCTCGGGATTCGTTGGGGTAAGAATCCAGAGGATACCAGCGCCCGCGATAATCAAAACAAAAATAATAACGCCGAATGATATCGCCGCGTTCATGCCGTTTTGTATGAGCTGCAACACTCCTGCAAATCCAAGAGGATACCCTTCAGGACAGTTCTCTGGATCAATCTTGTGTGCATCCGGCACGAGCTGCCAGTCCGGATCAAAGAGTGGGAGATTCGATTGTGCACTCACAGCAAACGGTATGAAGAGCACGAACAAAAGGAGGAGCGGGGCTAGGAGCCTTTTCATAGAGTGATTGTATCCCGCGCACGCTCTAATTACGGGTTCTTTTCCACTACCCCTGTATCTGGTATCGTGGGCAATACCGGGTCTATAGTTAAATGGTATAACTTCGGTCTCCAAAACCGACGTCCTAGGTTCGATTCCTAGTAGGCCCGCATCATTTGAAAATCCCTGTTTTTAGGTGCTAGAGCTAGTGCCTGATAAGGACTTTTAAACTTAAAGTAAGCCGTTTCTTCTCCAAGGATAGAGGCGTTCGAAAGTAGTTTTTCGAGCATCTTTCGTTTTTCCTGTTCATCAACCTCCAAATATCGTTTGGCGGCTCTACTGCTTTCTAGAAACACATCTAGAACCTGTTCGAAAGTAGCATTGGCCCCCTTCTCATTTTCGATACTTTTTAGCTGGGATTTGAGTTCTGTTCGTCCATTCTCGATCTCACGCATTTTCTCTTCGTACAGCTCCATTTTGAGGACCCCAGAGGCCATGGAATCGGTAAGGCGAGATTCTTTGAGAGCGAGAGCGTCCAGTTCCTTTTGGATAGTTGCAGGACGTAGATCCTCATATGTTGAGGTACTTCCGTGCTCCTCTCGAAAGGCTTGCGCGCAGAGCAATATGAATTCCTCATCCATATCCAGTTCGGAAAAGAGTTTTGAGACAAGAAGATCTGTTTTTTCCTCAGTTAGGTATTTCTTGTGGGCCCCGCAATTTCCCTTACCATTTGTGCAGTAGTAATACTTCCGGCCCTTAGCGGTAGTAGCAGTGATCATGCATCCGCAGAGTTCGCATTTAAGGAACCCGCGCGCAGAATAGAAATGCTTTTTCATGCAAGGACGAAGTCTTCCGTGCAGCACTTCTTGAACTCGATCAAACGTAGCTTGAGAAACAAGAGGTTCATGCTTCCCCTGGTAGAGTTTTCCCTGTCTTTCCATAAGGCCAATATAAAAACGGCTATTTAGGAAATGATGTATCTGGTTCTTAAAAACCTTGCCTCCAGTCTTTGATCTGAAACCCTCACTATAAAGAATCTCTACCACTTGGTTCAGGCCATACCCACCTGTTGCATATAGCTCAAACGCCCGACGAATATAAGGAGCGCGATTCTCATCTACGAGAATAGTTTTGTTTACCCTGTCATTCTTGTAGCCAAAAGGTGCGTAGCTTGGCCACTCTCCTCGTTCCAATTTGGTTCTATTCCCGCGTTTAACATTCTCAGACAGATCCCGAAGGTACTGAGTAGCCATTGCCTGTTCAATACTCATGAGCAGCACATTGTCAGAAGGGCTGTAGCTTCGTTCAAAGGTCCGAATAGATTTGATCAAACCTTTTTGGAGAAGCCATTGGATTTGTCCACCGTCTACAGGATTTCGAGTAAGGCGATCTATTTTCCAACAGAGAACCGCATCGGCCTCACCGGATGCGATTCGGTGCATAAGTTCATTGAAGACGGGACGACCCGGCTCCTTTGCAGACCGGCTTTCAGTAAGTGTCGCAACAATCTCTATACCTTCACGCTCAGCAAGACGTTCTAGCTCGATCTTCTGGGAATCGAGTGAGAGGACTTGCTTATCTTCGTTATCCGTAGATTTTCGACAGTAGAGAATGTATTTCATGCGTCCTTAGCATTATCTATATTTTGGATAGAATAGGAAGTATAGCGACATTTCCCCATCCACTTTGTGTCGAATTCCCGATCATACTCTGGCTTTGTCTCGTCAGTTATGCCCCAGACCTCACAAGCAGTGTTAACCGACGTTTGAGTGTTGAACGACACCGGGCGCAATATATTCCGACTAGCACTATACGCTTTTTGTCCCAGGAGCCGAGGGTCCTGCATCGCTTTGGACATGTACTTTGCGAGGTAGGTAGCAAGCTTAGGCGAACCGTCTGTCTGAACAAGATCAACATAACCGGCTCTCCAGAGATTCTGAATTCGACGGGTGTCTGGTTCGGTTTCAATGTATTCATGGGGTAGATTCCAGATCAGAACATGGAAATGTACGGCATCCCTTTTCTGAAACTCCGGCACAGCAATCCAAGAAGTATTCTTTCCGATAATTCGACGCAGCCTTTGTCCGAATTCGTGGTAGCAAGCGTATGCAGTTCTGAGGTCCACGATATCCAGCATTGTGAGTGTGAGCAGGATGGGAGCGCCCGCGTGTAGATTCGCTCGTACGAGACGGAAAAACGACTGGCGGCAACGATTAATGCTTGATATTCGTCTCTTGTGTATGCAATCTGCTCTCCTTTCTTCGGTAAGTTGATCGGACCACGGAGCGATACGCCCCGGCTTAACCTTTCGAGGCACACGCTCGGGCGGAGGTTTTTCGTACTCATATTTTTCGATTAGATCTCCTGACTGAATAATTTTTGTGTATCCCATGATTCATCTCGTATGTGTCTTGTATGTGCTATTTATCAAGTCAGGGGTGCGACGGCGCGGCTGAAGCCGCTGCCGCCTTCCCCTCCTGCACGTCCGCAAACGCCATAAACGACCCGTAGAGGCTCGACATATCCCTTAAATACTCCTGGGCTGTTTCAGGAGATATGGATTCACCACGACCCAAGTAATAGGCAATAGTGCGGTTTGTGAGTTCTGGGCTAAATGAAAAAGGCTCCACTAAGGGAGCTTAGAAAATTTGGCGTACGGTATCCTACCGTATAGCTACGGTAGATATTTAGGATTAATCCTTACAGAGCCCTTGTCGCTTGAGTTAAAAATTAGAAAGTCCCGCACACCGGAAATATCAAAAACTCTTTGCCGTATGATCCGGCATGCCTCGTATAATCTTTTCCCAAAACCAGAACTTGGATCATCGAAAAAGAAACGATCATGTATTTCATTGTAATCAGAAGGTTCTGATAGATCATGCTCGAATATGTACTGCAATATATATGCTCCCTTTTCCTTTGCATCAATTGATCCAAATAATATGTCCTGACTATTTACTTTTAGAATATTTTCACTAAAGCTAAAAGTAGGTTTTGTCTCAGGTATGGAAGACCCTCCAAACAGCTCTAGGTGAACAGAGGAGTGAACATAAATGTCGACACAATGCTCCCCATCCAACGTAGGGTCATCGAAGTTTTCAATTGATGCTTCATAAATGTTTCCAACCTCGACAAAAGCAGAACCAGTACTAGCCAGATGCTTAAGCGCAGCGACTCCAGCATCAATACTTAGATCCTGCCTTTTAAAATCTTTCTCTGTAAGGAGAACCGAATAAAAATCAGACTCCTCGTCTTGACGCCGAGTAGGCATTGCGGCACAAACAATCTCTAGGGTCTTTCTTACCTCTGGACTCATGGCCGAAGAATATACCTAAAGCGCTTGTTTTACGAATTGCCACCGATATCCATAATTTGGATATTGACTTCTTGGATACACGCTCTAGTGTATGAAGAAGTCAGTTCATACCAAGGAATATGCCGTTTTTGTCGAGCGTCTTAGAAAGGCTCGCCTTGATGCAGGACTGACCCAGACTGAAGTTGCCAAGAAACTCGACAGGCCTCAGTCGCATATCTCAAATGTAGAGTCGGGACAACAACGTGTTGATGTCATAGAACTTCAGCGCTTTGCCAAGATCTACAAGAAAGATATTTCTTATTTCCTCAAATAACTGAGGGGAGGTCAGTCCCCCTACTGACCATGAAGAATTTCCTCGATCCGATTGCACTCCTAGCCGTGATAATAGGAGGTATTTCTGTTGGTTATTACTACGGCTATTATCTGCCTCAGAAAGACGTTCAGGTACACCAGCAGGCCGTACAGCGTGCGAATCCAACTCCTGAACAGCAAGCCGCGCAGAAGGAAGCAAATATTAGAGCCATGAAAGCGCAGGACACTAAAATGAAAGCATACGGAGACTGCCTTACTGAAATGGGTATTGCCATGGGAACACACACGCAGAGTACTTGTGGCACTTTTGACGGGGATTATATCAAGTGGTCAAAGTGTAGTTCAGAGGCTCAAAAGACTTTTGTATATGAGGACTGTAGAGAGCGTCTCTTCTGATTTTAAGTTTTCTAAAAGCTTGGAAACAAGGCTGATCACTTATTTCCAGAATAGTTACGACCTTGAAGTTTCTCCCGGCGAGGCTCAGCTTTTCTTAGGATCTTTGGCCAGGCTCTATGATGCCTTATCCGAAGAGCCTCAAACGCAGGCACGCCCGAGTGATAGTATTTAAGAAATGGATATCTTTCCGAGCAATCCTATTGTGGAAATGCTTTCACCCGTGTTCGGATGGCTTATTGTCTTCGTGTTCGGAATGCTTGTTCTTCGGGTACTGGTCGAAGTCGTTTTACCTGATCTCTATCGCTCATGGAGGAACAAGCGGCAGTTCAAGGCTGGTGCGCAATGGAGATCTGATAGAGATCTTATCCAGTGGATACGGGGCATGAGTCCTAAAGAGTTCGAGGATTATATTGCTGAGCTTTTTATACAACTTGGGTATCAGGCTGAAGCGGTCGGAAAATCTTACGACGGTGGGATTGATGTGATTGCCACGAAAAACGGTGTTACAAACTATATTCAGTGCAAGAGATACATCACTCGACAGGTGCCGGTGTCAGCTATTAGAGATTTCTACGGGGCTATAGCAGGTCGCCTAGCAAACGGGCAAGCCTATTTCATCACTACTGCAGGATTCACTCTTGAAGCTAGAAAGTTTGCTGAAGACAAGCCGATTGAACTTATAGATCAGTACCGATTGCTAGACTATATAAAACTTGCAACCCCCAAAGACTCTTTGTCCTAAAGATGATTGAAAAGTTGGTTTACCTAAAATTTTAAACGATGTGTGGAGCCGTAACCTAATTTTATCTCATTCCATACGGTCTGAATCATTTTGAAATCAACCGTATCCTTTGATTTTATTCCCCTTTTGGATTCACCACCTTATTCACGACTTCAAGAAGAGGGTTTCCAGAATCCTTTTCGGCTTTCGTTATGAAACCGATCGCTACATGCCGAAACATGGCTTCTGTACCATTCTTCAACATTTCACCAGTAGCAGATGGACTTGAAGCAAGGAAATCTTCGAGAGTTTTAGCGACTGCTGCACGATGCCGATTTACAGCAGCAAGATGTGAATTTACATTGTAGTTTCGTGTAATGAAGGTTAATCCGTACCATAGAGCCGCAAAGAGAAAGAGCTTTGCGGTTCCCTCCTGCCACGTAAGAGTTTCCCAGCCGCCGCCATGGAAAAAACTGTAATAGATTCCTATACCAATTACGATGAAAACAAGAAAAAGATAGGCAACGATTGAGGCAACAAACCACTTATTAGCTACATCCGAATAGTTATCTGTCTCGGTACCAAAATGAATTCCGAGAGCCTTCGCACCAAACTCGCCTGATTTGTTTTCGAGCTGCTGCTCTCTACTAGTTAGTTCCTCAAGCTTTGCTTGTAGTTGACTTAACGTTTCTTCTGCCTGCTTCCTCGCTTGCACAGTAGCTTTTTGTTCTTCAGCTAAGCTTTGCTGGTCCTGATTCCTAAGAGCAAGCTCCTGTCTAAGATAGACAAGGTTGTTTCTCAAAACCTTACTCACTCGCTGACAAAAACTTATTATTTCATTTTCTAAATTCTCACGAACATTCGTATTAAAAGTAGGATCAGTAGTAGGATCTATTGAGTGAACTCGGCGAACATAGTCAAGAAGTTGATTCTTGTAGTTTTCCACTTCTTGCACTTCGTCAGGAGCCAGTTTAGAAGCGTAGTCGAGCTCTTGAAACTCTACAAACATCTTCCTGAGCTCATGCAGAGGTAAATAAGCCCGATCAAACGTAAGAGCACCGAATTTCTCTTTATCCAGCAGTACTTGCTTGATTTCCAGAATCTTGAGATTCTCAGGCGTTATTTCGTAGTTTAGCTTCATGAAGGAATCATACTACTCGTACCTGGGGGCACAATACCCTTCTAAAGCAAGCTGAATCTTGTCCTAGGGGGCACTCGCACTCATCAACACCTACTCAAACCCATGTAGCTTTCTATGCTCTGTCAGAAAAAGTGGCAACGGTGTATATCGTTTGTCCAGAGGAGGCAGGATAGCTACTCCGGCGTACTTGCTAATTTCTTCGTAGTCTTCATCCTTTGTAATGGCATTGTTAACGAGTAGAGTTAAATCATCAGAAATAGCCAGCAGCCCCTCGTCAAAAGCCCAGTGATGAAGCCTGCATAGAGCTATGCCATTTCTTAAGTCATCTGCTCCATTCTTCTCCTTTGGGTATATATGGGCGGACTGAACCTCTGGGTACCCAGCAGCCGTACACCGTGATTTTCTACACACAGCACATCGATTCTGATACTGCTCCTTAATCTTTAATGGAAAGGCTGCATTTCGTTTTATGCTAGATACAGTAGATACAGCTACTTCACCCGTTCCCGTGAGGGATGGGTCCGGAAGCTCACTTTGGTTCTTTATTTCATTCCACTCTTTAGTACTTTGCAGAGGATTCTCTAAGCCCTCCTGTTCGAATTTAAATTCATACACCTTTCTGCCATTGAAATCTGCATAGGTCCACTCAAGGACCGATACCAATCCAAGATACTGGTATTTGCCACCAATCTCATGCTGACGAAAACCAAAGATGGGTGTCTTGTTTAGATTTGAATTTATCAGTGCCTTATTTGCGGTTGTAAGCTTCTGGTCACCGTCTGATCCCTCACCCTTGTAATAGAAAATCCTACCCTCAACCCTATCCCCGTACACTATTGAGCCGCGAGCGGAAGCAAATATGAGTATATATGGCTCATTATCTGAAGAACGTCGCTGAGTAATACCCTTTATGCGCGGACCAAAATTAGTATCGAAAGCAGTTTCGATCTCCTCCTTTGAGTAGAGCTCCTCGAGAATGAGAGTGGTGTTCACTGCATTATTATAACTGAATTATATTTCGAATCTCGTCCCACAGGGCCCGCCCGCTATCCCCAACCTGCTTTTTGGGTATTGACAGCAAAAATCGCTTAGGATAGAGTGATCAAACGTTCGTGATTTCCGAGGTTTCGGCCAAAGAGTTCACGAACGTACTGGAAAAACCGTCTCCGGACGGTTTTTCCATTTCCCCAGGAGACATTTCAATACGTAAACGAGAAACCGCCCTTTCGGGCGGCTTTCTCTTATTTCTTAACCTCCTTGTAGATTTCGCGCGTGCGAGTGTTTGGATCAAACTTCTTAAGCTCAATCTTACGCTCAACCTTCTTCTTGTTCTTACGAGTACGGCGAACGTGCCCGGAAGCAGAGCGCAGTAGAATTAGACGATCCTGTGACATAGATAGGAGGACTATACCAGCCCTAGCTCGCCTGCGCAACGGCCTTCGTCCTGGCCTTAGCGCGCCCTGGCATCTTCTTAACCTCGAAGTGAGGCTCTCCGTTCTTAAGGCTTACATTAACGGTCCCACCCTCCATAACTCCCTGACCAACCATAAGCGTGGCCACAGGGGTGAGGATGTGGTCCTGAACGGCACGTCTCAAAGGACGGGCGCCGTACTGTGGGTTATATCCCTTCTCTGCGAGCCAAGCACGTACCTCAGGAGTAACAGTAAGCGTGATGCGCTTATTAGAAAGGCGCTCCACAATCTCTGCTACCTGCACCTCAACGATATCCATGAGCGCTTCCTTTGAGAGCGACTCAAACATAACAATGTCATCAAGACGATTGAGGAATTCTGGACGGAAGTGTTCCTTAAGCGCTCCCATGACCTTCTCTTTCATCTGTGCGGCCTCAGCTGATGCTGATCCGTCTCCAGGTGCAAACCCGATATTTGCGGCGCGGTCCATAAACTCGGCACCAATGTTTGAGGTGAGGACAATGATGGTGTTCTTGAAGTTCACCTTTCTTCCCTTGCCATCAGTGAGGTGTCCGGAATCAAGAACTTGAAGAAGTATGTTGAATACCTCGCTATGTGCCTTCTCGATCTCATCGAAGAGAATAACCGCATACGGACGGTGGCGGATGCGCTCCGTGAGTGATCCTGCTTCCTCGTACCCTACGTAGCCTGGAGGCGCACCGATAAGCTTTGCAATGGAGTGCTTCTCCATAAACTCGGACATATCAACACGGACCAAGGACTCCTTATCGTTGAACATAAACTCCGCAAGACGTCGTGAGAGTTCTGTCTTTCCCACGCCAGTAGGGCCAAGGAATAGGAACGAGCCAATCGGACGATTCGGATCACTAATACCCACACGAGAGCGCTTCACAGCATTCGTGATTATCTTTACTGCACTATCCTGGCCGATAACAGCACCCGTAAGCGCCTCTTCCATGCGTGCAAGCTTCGCTGCTTCCTCTTCGAGCATCTTCGCAACCGGAATACCGGTCCAGCGTGCAACAACTCCCGCGATCTCTGCCTCAGTAACTTCCTCATGGAGAATGCGACGCGACTTCTGGAGCGTCTTCAAGCGCTTTGTCTTTGTATCAAGCTCCTTCTGCAAAGCCGGTATGCGTCCGTAGCGAATCTCTGCGGCAGTACCAAGGTCTGCCATAGCTTCTGCGTTATCCGCCTCAACGCGTGCTTTGTCGAGTTCAGTCTTAAGGGTGCGAATTGATTCGAGAACCTCCTTCTCATTCTTCCACTTAAGTTCGAGTTCTGCGGTCTTCTCGCGAAGATCAGCGATTTCCGTATCAATAGTGGAAAGACGTGCCTTCATATCTTTTGCATGGTCTCCTTCCTCGTCCTTCTTAAGCGCTTCGCGCTCAATCTCGAGTCTGCGAATCTTGCGATCTGTCTCCTCGAGTGCTGGCGGCTTGTTCTCAAGCGCAATACGAAGACCTGACGCAGCTTCGTCTATAAGATCAACTGCCTTGTCCGGAAGGTAGCGATCCGTTATGTAGCGGCTTGAGAGCTCAACGGCTGACACAACCGCGCCGTCTGTGATGCGGACACCATGGAAAAGCTCGTACTTGTCGCGCAGTCCACGAAGAATTGCCGTTGCGTCTTCAATTGATGGTTCCTCGACATACACTGGCTGAAAACGACGCGTAAGCGCACCATCCTTCTCGATGTGCTGTTGGTACTCCTTTATGGTTGTTGCACCAATCATGCGGATCTCGCCACGCGAGAGCGCTGGCTTCAGCATGTTTGACGCATCAAGCGCACCTTCAGCAGCACCAGCACCAACAATGGTATGAAGCTCGTCCACAAAGAGAATGACCTTTCCGTCAGACTTCTCAACCTCTTTCATAACCGCCTTCATACGCTCCTCGAACTCGCCGCGGTACTTAGTGCCAGCAATCATGAGCCCGAGATCCAAGGAAAGTAGCTCTTTGCCCTTAAGAGACTCCGGCACGTCACCTGCTGCAATGCGTGTTGCAAGTCCTTCGGCGATTGTGGTCTTTCCTGTTCCTGGCTCGCCAATCAAAACCGGGTTGTTCTTGGTGCGACGCGAGAGAATCTGGACCACACGTCCAATCTCCTGGTCGCGGCCAATAACAGGATCGAGTGCATTCTCTGCCGCCATCTTTGTGAGATTGCGGGTGTATTTTGCGAGTGCGCGAAACTTCTTCGGTTCCTTCACTTCCCCGTCTTTGGCAGACTTCAAATCCTTCAAAAGCTGCAGCACCATATCGGAATCGATGCGGAACCGCGAGAGTATTTCTGCAGCGGGGCCCGGGTGCTCAAGGACCGTTACGAACAGGTGCTCGGTACCCACAAACGCATCCCCCATGCGCGCTGCTACCTTATCAACCGCCTCAAGAGCCTGCGCGAGGTCTGGCGTGAGGTAGAGATTGTAGGACGGCGACAGAGTCGACGACGTCTCCGGGATCTCGAGCGTCTCAAGAAGCGTGTCGGCAAACATCATGGTATCGACGTCCATCCGGTCGAGGACCGAGAATACGAGACTCTCCTCCTGATGTATGAGGGCTGTTAGGAGGTGCAAGGAGCTTACGTGGTTCTGTCCACGCTCAATAGCAAGCTCGTGCGCTTTTCTAATAGCTTCCTTAGCCTTTGCGGTGAAGTTCTTGAATGGGGGCATGGGATAGAGTTTTACACTAATAATGACGTACCGGGAAGCGTCTTGTTACGGTGCCTCTGAGAGAAGTGTGTTGATGCGATCAGCAGGCGCAAACACGCCCGGAATTGCTGTTGCGATACCGATGATGTCGCCCGAAATGTTCACAGCGGCAGCGCCTGGCGGAACACCGGTAACATTTGCCCGGATACCCACGTCGTCAATAATCGAAACAATGCCTGAAACCGCCGCAAGCTCGCGCGTAAGCGATACAAGAGTCTGCCCCTGCTTGAGACTCGCCGCCATAACAAGGTCTGGTGTTGTGGCAGCTGGCAATGTCGCTGTATCCGAGAATCCGAAGATGGTGAGTGTTGCACCAGCACGCGAGAGCGACGCCTCAGCTATCGCGCCGTTTGCAAACACAATTGTGGCCTCTTTAGGAAGCGCAGCGCCTGTAGCGGTTACCACCGCACGCTTGTCTGGAAGATACGTACCAATAGCAAGTACCGGTGTTGTCGTGGCTCCCTTATGAATCATCACGCGCCTTCCAGCGTCAGCACGAATAGCAGCCGAAAGAAGGTCCTCGTCACGTATTACAATAGTCTCCTTTGGAGGCGCAGCGATGCCGGGGATTGTAGGGAGTGGGGTCTGGGCTGCAGTCTCAACCGTACGCTCAACGATGCGGTTCACTGTCTGGGTAACGGTTGGGGGCGCTTGGTCAAGCAAGGACACCGTCATAACGGCGGTTGCAATAGCAATCACGAAGTTAACGAGAATCGTGAGAAGAAGCAGCTGTGTTTTGTTGAGGTCTTCGATATCCATATAGAGAAATTATACCGTGTTCGTGTCTACGAATCGAACTGCGTGGATAAGGGTATCTGAGAAACGGTTAAGCTCCTGCTCCGTAGTGGTTGGTCCCCACGAAATGCGAAGCGTTGAAGAGGCTCTCCTAGAATCCTCCGTATACGCGAGTACAGCGACCGAACCTTCGTCGTCTGTAGCGCACGCACTTCGCGTTGATACCGCAAAGCCTGCTTCATCAAGAAGTGCCGCGACGTAATCTGTGTCGCGACCGAGAAGTGAGACATTGAGTATATGTGGCACGGTGTTTTTTCCGCCATTAATCTCTAGGGAAGGAATAGTTACATGGAGACGCTCTATTAGCCGACTTCTTAGAAGGTTTGCCTTTAGTGCAAAGGATACATGAGTATCATGAGCTTCTTCGAGCGCAATGGCAAACGCACTCGCAAGTCCTGCAGACTCGGTGCCCGGGCGTAGTCCCCGCTCCTGTCCTCCTCCAAGGATTAAAGGTTCAATAGAAACCTGACGCGGGGCGAGCAAGACACCGATACCGCGAACACCGCCCACCTTTTGCGCATCGAGTGCGAGTGTATCGGACGCAATGCGGGTTAATTCAAATGATTCAACGAGTGGCAGCTGACTCGCGTCTGCATGCATACGGATTCTTGGTCCGCCTTCCTTTTGAGCAAGGTCGAGTACCTGTCGCACGCCGCGCGTATCAAATCGCGTTCCTGTCTCCCCACACACCACTTCGAGTGCAACAAGTCCGGTCTCGGGACGAATTTGACGCTTTAGTGCAACCAAATCAATCGATCCCCCTGTAACAACTAGTGGCTCAATCTGAACGCCTTCCTTTTCTAGTTCCATTATTGCTCCTCGTGTGGACGCATGCGCGCTCGGGAGGTAGAGGACATGTACGTCCTTCATATTTTTTCTAACTGCTCGCACCTGACCGAGAATAGCGATTGCATTTGCCTCTGTCGCACCTCCGGTAAAAATCACTGCGTCCTGCTTCACGCCAGCAAGACGTGCAATGCGCACACGCGCATCAGTGAGGAGCACGTGTGCCTCGCGACCTTCTTTATGAGGCGAAGAAGGATTCCCAAAGACTGAAAGTGTCTTCGAGAACGCACGATACGCCTTTGGCAATACCGGTGCGGCGGCGGCCCAATCCAGATAGACTCGTTTCTTCTTCATGAGCGTATTGTACGCCCATCCACCATGGAAATGGGTGTGGAGTTGTAAAAGCCTTATTTTATGAGATAATCAGGACCATTATGGCATCGAGCACCCGACCACCGATCGTGGCCGTCATGGGACACATTGATCACGGCAAGTCCTCCTTGCTGGACTACATCCGTAAGGCAAACGTAACCGCTGGCGAAGCGGGTGGTATTACGCAGCACGTATCAGCATACGAGGCTGAGCACGAACACGAAGGTACGAGCCGTCGAATCACCTTCCTCGACACACCAGGGCACGAAGCCTTTCGTGCACTTCGGGCTCGCGGCGCCGCTGCTGCCGATATAGCTATTCTCGTTATTGCCGCTGAAGAAGGCGTGAAGCCACAGACACTAGAGGCATTTGAGGCGATCACTGAGGCGAACATTCCATTCATTGTTGCGTTTACAAAGATTGATAAGGCAGGAGCTGATATCGAAAAGGCGCGCATCTCGGCACTTGAGAACGGTATCTATCTTGAAGGCCTTGGCGGTTCTATTCCTTTCACTGGTGTCTCGTCGAAGTCTGGTGACGGAGTTCCAGAGCTTCTTGATCTCGTACTCCTCACTGCAGACCTCGCAGAACTCACCGCAGACCCGGACGCTCCGGCTGAGGGCTTCGTGCTTGAGTCCTCGCAGGACCCGAAGCGCGGCCTTTCTGCGACGCTCATTATGAAGAACGGCACACTCCCGGTTGGTTCGTTTGCAATCGCAGGTGCCGCCCTCGCCCCAGTCCGCTTTATTGAGGACTTCACCGGCGCACGAATCAAAGAGGCACTTCCGTCTCAGCCTATTCGTATTAGCGGCTGGACCAGTCTTCCCCCAGCAGGCACGCCATTCTCCTCAACCGCAAACAAGAAGGAGGCAGAGAAACTCGCACTTATGGGCGTTGAGGCCAACCCCGCACACACCCAGGAACGCGGCGAAGCGGATGGAAAGATACTCCTTCCGCTCATCCTTAAGGCCGACGTAACGGGCAGCATCCTCGCAATTAAGCACGAGCTCGCCAAGATCGAGCACGACCGCGTGACCATCAAGATCGTTATGGAGGGCATCGGTGCAGTCTCTGAGAACGACGTAAAGGCAGCAGCAGCCGGTAACGGCTATGTCATCGCCTTCAACGTTGGTACGGACTCCGCAGCACGTGACTCCGCAGAGCGGATGCACGTTTCTATCGATACGTTCTCAATTATTTACAACTTGAAGGAGCGTATCGAGGAGCTCGTTACTGAACGCGCACCACGCATTACCGTTGAACAGATCCTCGGCGAAGCCAAGGTCCTCAAAGCATTCAGCACTGCCGGCGTTAAGCAGGTACTCGGTGCGCGCTGGAATTCAGGCGTTCTTACGGTTGGCGACCAGGTGAAGATAGATCGTCGTGGACTCCACATCGGAAACGCAAAGCTCACGAACCTCCAGGTTGCTCGTGCTGACGTAAACGAAATCAAGGTCGAGGGCGAGTTCGGCCTTCAAATTGAGAGCAAGTACGAGACCGTTGCGGGAGACACTCTTATTGCCTTCCGCATGACTGAAACAAAATAGTATGAGCGCACGCGACGAACGAGCAGTTTCAATACTCCTAGAGAACATCGGACGCTACATCGCTCGTGAGGCGGGTCGCGGTACCCTTATTACGCCAATGCGCGCGACATTCTCAAAGGACCGCAAGAACGCAACCATTTATGTGAGCGTCTATCCTGAGGCCCAGGAAGGAAATGCTATTGATTTCTTAATGCGGCACAAGGATCTCTTCCGCAATGAGCTCAAGAAGACTACCCGTTTCGCTCGCCTTCCCTTCATTTGGTTTGAAATTGATAAGGGCGAACGTGCTCGCCAGGCATTTGAAGACGCTACTCGGGGTCTCATAGTCCCCGAGAAGGAAGAAGACGCTGCGTAGCGTAAGCGCCTCCATCGCGCTAGTATTGCGGTACGGCCCAGTGGTGAAGTAGAAACACGGCGGATTGCAAACCCGCTATGCACGGATGCGATTTCCGTCTGGGCCTCCAAGATAGAGCTATAATTGGCAGTAGTGGCCAAGCATATTCCTCAACGTTGGGAAGAAGGAAATCTAAGAAAAGCGGTTAATTCCTCAAGCAGTATTCGAGGATTAATTCAGACTCTTGGGCTTGTTCCTGCGGGTGGAAATTATAGTCAGTGTTATCTCTATATTGATAAGTACGATATAGATATTACTCACTTTAAGGGTAAGGCGTGGTGTAAGGGCATGCAGATACCAAAGGAGCCTGTGTACTCATTGGAAGAGCTACTTGTAGAGAATACGTCCACATCACGCATAAACTTAAAAAGAAGACTATTTTCATCTGGTCTTAAGAAACCTCAATGTGAAGAATGTGGTTGGGCCCAAAAGAGTGTTGATGGACGTGTACCCATTGAGCTTGATCATATCAATGGAGACAATAGGGATAACAGACTTGAGAACTTGAGGATTCTTTGTCCAAATTGTCACAGTTTGAAACCTACGCACAGAGGAAGTAACATTCGTTACAGAAGCCGGGGTGGTGGAATTGGTTATACACGAAGGTCTTAAACACCTTTGGCAGCAATGCCGTGCGGGTTCAAGTCCCGCCCCCGGTACTATGAATATCCGTCCTGTAGCGAGAAGGCTCCGCCGGTTACTACGACGTCATGAGCCGCTCATAACAGTAGCAATCTCCAAAGAGAACCTTTTACATAACTTCCGCACATATAAAGAAGCGTACCCGGATCAAGCAATTGCTCCGGTCCTCAAGAGTAACGCCTATGGGCACGGACTCGTTGTTATCGCAGAACTCCTCGACAAGGAAGACATTGCCTTCTTTATGGTTGATTCCCTTTATGAGGCAGACATGCTCCGGAAGGCTGGAATACGCTCCAGGATCGTCGTTATGGGCTATGTGCGGCCTGAGGCCATAGTCTTAAGCAAATTACCCAATACAGACTTCGCAATCGTTGATATTGAGCAGCTTCGGTCTGTGGCGAAGGAGGCCCGTACTTCTGTACGTCTGCACCTGAAACTCGATACCGGCATGCATCGGCAGGGTCTCCTTCCAGAAGGACTTAATGAAGCAGTAAAGTTGATCAAGGGAAATCCCCGCATCTCAGTTGTAGGTGTTGCCACGCACTTGGCCGACGCTGACAATATCGACGCCACGTTTACGGATACACAACTCTCCCTCTGGGATTCCCTACTTGAGACCGTCAAAGCTGCATTCCCTTCGATTGAGTACACGCATGCCGCCGCAACAAAAGGTGTACGAACGAGTGTAAATCATCCTATGAATGTCCTGCGTATTGGTATGGGTCTATACGGATACAATACCGCTCCAGGAGACACCCTTCAGTTAAAGCCTGTGCTCTCTATGCACTCGTTCGTTACATCAATTCGAACCATCCCTGAAGGCGACACGGTTGGGTATAACGCGACATATCGTGCTACGCGTCCTTCGCGTATCGCAACCGTCCCTGCCGGCTACTACGAGGGTATAGATCGCAATCTCTCGAACACTGGCAGTCTTCAGGTAAACGAGATTGCCTGTCCTATAGTCGGGCGTGTGTCGATGAATATGGTTTCAATCGATGTAACCGATACAGAGGTTAAGCGCGGAGACCTAGTTACGCTTATAAGCCGGAATCCTGAAGACACAAACTCTGTCCTCTCTATGGCTCGTCTGGCGAGCACCACGCCCTACGTGATACTCGCGCATATCCCTACTCATCTGTACCGAACGGTTGTGTAGTTGAATTAGAGAGGCATATCTATTAGTATCTAGGAGTACTTCGGTATTGCTTGCACCTGTAGCTCAGTTGGTAGAGCAACTCCCTCTTAAGGAGATGGTCCCTGGTTCGAGCCCAGGCAGGTGCACATGGGGAAAGGGCGGGTATCTAAGGATTCCCGCCCTTTCCTATTCCTGGTAGGATAGAGGGACGCTGGAGTGGTGAAATGGTAGACACGCCTGCCTTAGGAGCAGGTCCCTTCGGGGGTGGAGGTTCGAGTCCTCTCTCCAGCACAACAACCAAGCTACTACTTGACTTTTTGTCAATTTTAGTGGTATACTATTCCTAGAAAACCAGCTCCTTGAGAGCAAGGTGCTGAAACACATCAACACGAATACGAGGGTATTAAAATGTTCAATGTTATCGCTGCTGGCTTTGTCACCGCGCTTCTCGCGGGTACAGCCATCCTCTCCCCGTTCGTGTTTAGCGGATGGGCAGACCGAGACCACATCTTCACGAAAGTCGAAGAGGGCACGGGAAAAATCATCAACAAAGGTAGCTCATTCCACCGTATCATCATGTCGTTCGAGGATCATCACCTCAACGACCCTTCGAAGCCGTGGTTCGATAAAGACAAACCACGGTGGGAAATTCTGGATAATGAGGCAGGCGTATCCTACCTTTGCAAGCCTTGGTTTCCCAAGAAATTCTTGCCGAAGCATACGGAGTACCCGGCAAACCACTACGACAACCGTCCCTGGCTACTGCGGGAATTCGGCCTGTATTGGGTCGGGCTTCCGAAGATGCGCGAGATTCGCTCCTACGAGTTCTCGTGGAACGAGTATCAGCGCCAGGAAGAGGGGGACGGTGACCTCGCCATCAAGTCACGCAGAGCAGACACAAAGATCTTCAAGGCCAACGACTTCGCCTATGTGATGGTGCTGAAGGAGGCCAAGACCGCCGACAACCTGACGGTGCGGGCTGAATTCGTCACTGTCGTCCGTATGACGAATCCGAAGAAAGCGCTTATCGATTCTGACGACTGGCTTGTCCAGTTGGAGTCTTACATCGATCGGCAGGCACGGAGTTTCATCGGTACGTTCACGTATGACGAGCTGCGTTCCGAGACAGATGAGTCCGAACACGGCGACAGCGAGGACTTCTCGAAGCGGATGCGTGATCTAACTGATCGCCTTCCGGACGAAAGTCCGGAAGGCGCCCAAGGTACAAAGGGTACCATCGGCATAACCGTCTACTCTGCCAACCTCGAGAAAATCGTCCTCACTGGCCAGCACGCCATCGAGAACGAGAAGCTCAGTATCGCTGCCTACCAGGCTGATCAAGAGGCAACCATGGCAGTAACAGCGTCCGAAGCGGAAGCAACGGCGCTGCGCAACGTCAACGGTGCAAAGGCTGATGGCATTCGTGACATCGGTAAAGCAACTGCAGAAGCAACAGCAATGTTGCTTAAGGAGCTCGCTGAGCATCCGGAAATGGCAGAAATCCAGCTCCGAAACGACGCACTCAAGTCGCCCGGAGCCGGCAAGGTGATTGCGGTTGATATGCCGTCAGTCGCGAAAATCATCGACAAACTGGCGAAGTAGGGGGTCACATTGGAAAAGTTCTTCGATGTAATCTTCTCTACCGTTCTGGGCGGCCTTAACTGGTTGCTGGGGACGTACGTGCTTCTTGTGCTCGGAATTCTCTTGATCATCTTCATACTCTTCGGGGTCCTGAACATGCTCAAGCCGCGTACCGAACACAGTAAGAAAGGGCATAAGGAGCCGAAGAAAGCTCCTGAGCCTCATGTGCCTGGACCTGTGACGCATACCCCTGATCCCCACCCATCACACGGCGGAGGTCACGGGCATCACGACGATCACCGCTCGTCGCCATTATGGAAGACCATCCTAAACTGGTCTCTCGCAATCGGCGCGGCTGTAATTGTCGGTACATTCGTGTGGTGGCTTCTGGTGGGCATGGGGTTCGGGCAAAAGCCTGGCCTCTCGCATGTGGAGCGCTTCAACCGACACATCGAACAGACTGCAGCTCGGGCAACGCCCGTTGCCGCTGTCTGCACGCCAGTGCCGGTAGAATGGCGGAGCGTTACAGCCCCGCCACGCAGGGACGCAAAGTCGGCGATGATTCCCATCCCCGACTGCCACTACCTCAGGTTCTGCGATAAAAAGCAGGATCCTGAATGTACGGCAGCAACCTTTGACGGTGCACGGTTCAATGTCTGGTGCACGACGCGCACCCGCAACACTGAACTTCCTCTCGAGACCAGTGGCGATCAGGCTGTGAATGCCTGTCGTCCCCAGTCAAAAGGGAACGAGCCTATCAAGCTCGAGTATGCCTTCATATTCTCGCCACCTGTGTAAAGCATCTTGCGTCTCTGACGCACCAAAAAGTCGGTCCTCCGGGACCGGCTTTTTTCTATACATATACTTCCCTATGGTGCACCAACTGTTGCTTTAATGAGAGAGACAATGGCGTTCGCGCCAAAGATAATAACCAGACCAATGATTCCCCAGATCATATGTTGCTGTCCGCTCTTACGCTTTTCTTCGTCTTCAGCGCCAGCAATGAACTCCACAATGCCCCAGAGGAACAAAAGGAACGCAGCGAGCGAAAGGAGCGTGATGATCGGTGTGAGAATATTCTCCTGTACTTTCCCGACGAATGTTTGGAAGGGGCTCATATACTCATCATAGCAAAAGCCCGCGCTTGCGCGCGGGCTTTTGTGTGGAGAGAGCGTTTAGCGGCTCGGCGGAAGCGGCTGTCCGTAATCGATGCGGTTGTCGAAGTTGAATGTTCCGCGAAGGATGTTCACAAGACCCCATACCGAAACCATGATGAAGAATCCAATGATTCCCCAGAGCATAAGACTCTTTCCGGTCTCACGCTTCTCCTCGTCGTGACCGCCTGATATGAAGTACGTGAAGATACCCCAGATGAAGACGATGAATGCGACCGCGAATAGAAGAGGCACTGCAACGTTGTTAATAAGACCAATGATGCCCTGGCCAAGGTTCTGTACGTTCGTTGCGTTCACCTGCGCGAAAGCGAAGAGCGGGAACGAAAGCGCAAATGCGGCACTGAGATAACCTAGTTTCTTCATAATGTTTGATTACGGGTAACGCGATGGCGTATACCTATAGGATAGTCGGTAATGGGGGGAGGTCAATAGAGCTAGGAATTCCGTGTGGAAAACGCGAAACAGCCCTTGGGTTAGGAGCCTGACCTAGGAGGATCGAATTGTGGTATCTTTGGTGCGTTTCCGCTTTCCCCAAAATTAAGGGTATTGGTAATTAGGTTCACAAGACCCCAGAGAGAGACCATAACCACGAATCCGATAATCCCCCACATAACGAGCTGCTTTCCTTTGTCTCGCTGCTCTTCGTTGGCTCCTCCTGCAATGAAATAGTTGAAGATACCCCAGATGAAGACGAAGAAGGCTATTGCGAAAAGGAAGGGTACAAGATAGACATTGATGAAATCAACGATGCTAGCGAGATATGCTCCCAGTGTATTGCCACCGATATTGCCTCGTGCTGAGGTGGCGGGCACAACCTGAGCGGATACGGTAGTAGCAACTGAAAAGAGACCTATAAGGAGTGCTGTGACAAATGTTTTCATAGTATAAAGCGTAACAGGATACGAGGGCAGAACAAGGGTTTATACACTAACCAGGAAGCGCGGTCATAAGGAGCCTGACAATGCCCCAAACTGAAAACATAACCACGAATCCAATGATTCCCCAGAGCATAAAGGTCTTACCCTTCGCACGATTCTCTTCTCCCCCGAAGAAAAAGAATCGGACCATGCCGTATATGAATAAGAGAAATGCAAGCGCATAGAAGAGAGGCACTACTGAAGTGTTTACCAACTCAACGATATCCTGCGTTAACTCCTTGAGGCTCGCTGCGTGTGCAGAGACTGGCACAAAGGCAAACGCGGCAATCGCAAGAAGAATTTTTTTCATACTAACGGAGTGAGTTAACCGTTCCCTCGATCACAAGCTGTATAGAAGTAGCACCGAGAAGGATAAGCCCACCGATAACGGTCCATACAAGGGCGCTCTTCGCGCTTTGAAGCTTCTCTGCGTTCCCGCGTGCGGCAACGAACAAGAAGCCGACATACACGAGCATCATAATGAGAATAATCGTACCAATCTGGACGACACCCGCGAGAATCGCTTTTAGGAAGTCAGAGAGTGAACAGACCCCATTCAACGGATTGGTAAGCCCCCCACTACTACCACATGATCCAGTAGTTGGAGGAGGTGTGTTGGGAGGTGTGGGCTGGGCAGCAACCGATAGCGGCTGAACAAGTGCTAGTAAGGCACCGATACCAATCCAGAGACTTTTCTTCATAGAGGTCATGGTTACTTGAATGCTGCGTTGAGGGACTGGCTGGCGGTTGTTATGGCACTACTAATGCCTTCCCTTCCAGAGAGCACGTTATTAATCATGGTAGCAAAGATGCGATCAGTCTCGCGTGGTGCTGGGGAGAGCCAGGCCCGTGCAACAAGCGCCTCCGGGTAATAGACCGGCTCAAAGAGATCGCCCGCCAAAGGAGCAAGGGCACCACGATGCGCAGGTGCCATGCCCAATGCTCTCGCGAATATCGGTACTGAATTACGTTCAGAAAGCGTGAGTGCTACCCTCAGGGCTCCTTCACCATTCTGAGTTGCTCTAGGTATCGCGAACCCATACGCACGGCCATACGTTGTGCGTGTCGTATTCGTACCAGGCATTGGCGCGGCACTCATATCAAAGTCGAGGTTTGGATTAGCAGTGGCAAGTTGTCTGCGCTCTGATGCATAGCCTAGATAGAGCGCTAGATCTCCGGCTATGAATGCCTGTCGGCTATTGGGAAGAGAACGATTCCATGAATACACCGTTTTCCCTGGATTTGAGAACTCCGTGTAAAAGTTAAGGGCGCTCTCGGCCGGTGCCATACCAAACACATTGTTAAGCGCGTCTGAGAGGTCTGAGCGTGCTCCTGTAGCGGTTCGTTCGCTTATGTCGTATCCCGCCTGAAGGAACAAAAGCGATAGAATCGCGCGGGCATTCTCAATGTTCTCATACGTACCAAGTGCAATGAGGCTTCTTGTTACGGTTTGCGCATCGGTCTGCCTATTCACGGTTGCTGCGAGCCCGGAGACCGCCTCCCAGGTTGAAGGCGGCTGTGCCGCACCTGAAGAGGCGAGAATTGGCCGGTTGTAATAAAGGACAAGCGGATCAACAAGAAATGGGATGGCGTAGGTTCCTCCCTGAATCAAGAAGATCTCATGTATCGGGAGATAGGTATCCCTAAAATCACGTTCAGAGATTGAAGACGAGGGGATTGGAGAAAGCTTCGCTTGTGCTGCAAGAAGATCTTCCTGGGTGAGGATAAGGAGATCTGGACCTCGTCCTGACGCAATCGCTTCTGCAACATCTGCATCAAATGTCTCCTGGGGTCGCTCTGTGTAGGTAACCTTCCCATACTCCTGATGTGACTCCTTGAATGCCATGAGGGCTGCGTTCATTGAGTCCGCGGGAAGCGTACCCCATATAAATACGGTACCAACTTTGGGTACCCCGCTTGAAAAGCCTTGGAAGTTTGCAAACAGAAACAGGCCCGCAAGCGCGATGAATCCGAAGATTCCCATAATAATCACCTGGAACGGTTTCAAGTTAGCCATATTACGGCGCAGTAAAGACTATGGAGTAATGATGAGGCCCAGCACGGAAATCCTTCACCTTGTGAAAACCTGCACCGATGAAGAGCTCTTCTGCGACATGCTCTGAGACAACATGATGCGGAAGTGGTCCCATACCTCCATAGGCACCTGCCCAGTCAACAACAAGGAGTCGCCCACCACTTTTCAAAATGCGCTTCATTTCAGCAACAGCTCCTTCACGATGCTCAAGCTGAAAGAGAGTGTTTGAAAGAATAACCGCATCAACCGAAGCATCTCTTAACTTAGTCCCTCCAAGCTTCTCGAAGTTTCCCCAGAGAGTCTCCACGTTCCGGAGACCCTTGCTCTCCGCATGGTCCTTCACGTGCTTCAGAACATCCTCCTGAATGTCTACTGCATATACGCGACCCTCAGGCCCAACGATTGCAGCAGCCGCAGCTGCATAGTGTCCGGAACCTGCTCCCAGGTCCGCTACCTTCATGCCTTCACGCAGGCCAAGCTGGAGCACATTGCTCTGCGGATTACTGAAATTCATATAAAGAGTATAGCAAGCGAGCCGCATAAAGCGGCTCGCAATCAACACGCACTAGGCGGCAGGCACATCTACGAAATGCATCGAGGTCTTACCATCCATCCCGCGGCGCACCACGACACGCACATCGCTCGGTAGGTCATGAACATCAAGCGAGAGCGGCTCGTCGTCGATGATCATGTCCGCAAGCGACATGTTAAGTTGCGACGCCTTCTTAGGTGTACTCACCTCGTTGAATGCGTCCATAGCAGCACGTAGGTCCGCGAGGGACCGCGCGAACAGTACGGCTTGGTACTGTGCAGACTCTTCAGGCGTGAGCGCATTGGTGAGCGCTTCGCCGAGGGTGAGCTTGCGGTACGGATCCGCATCCAGCTTCCTTCCCTCGTTCGGTACGCTCCTCAGCGCGTTCGGTCCGATATCTCCCGGACGTTCCATGTTCATAGATAAGTTTGTGTTAGAGAGCTACCATCGATGCGATCGAATCCCCTTCGCGCATCTTCATAATACGCACGCCCTGCGTTGCACGGGAGAGTGTTGAGATCTCTCCTGCCGAGCAACGGATAACCTGACCCTTCTTCGAGATAACCACGAGCTCTTCGTCCTTTGCTTCGTCCCCAATAAGCACCTTGGCGCCGATGATCTTTCCGGTCTTTGCGGTTACGTCGGCGGTCTTGATACCAGACCCTCCACGTCCCTGAATCTTGTACTCTGAAAGGGAAGTCTTCTTTCCGTATCCCTTGTCCATGATAACCAGGAGCGAGGCGTTGTTGCCGGCTTCTGCTGGCACCACCTCAGCTGAGACAATGCGGTCTCCCTTCTTAACCGTCATACCGCGCACCCCGGCTGCGGTGCGTCCCATAGCGCGAGTCTCACTCTCATCGAAACGAATGGACTGACCTTCGGCTGTCACAATCGATACAGAGTCTCCGGGGGCTGCAAGGTGTGCAGAGACGAGCTTGTCGCCGCCCTTAAGGGCAATAGCGATGATGCCGGAACGGCGCACGTCCGCAAACGACTTCGCCTCTACCTTCTTAATAGTGCCGCACTCGGTTACAAGGAACACGGAAAGCGCGTCACGTGCCCCGCTTCCTTTCTCAATCTTTGGCATCGCAAGCACGCTCGTTACCTTCTCTTCAGCGGAAAGCTGTAAGAAATTCATGATGCTCTTGCCCTTGGTTGCGCGCTTTCCTTCTGGAAGCTCGTACATCTTGAGCTGGTACGCCTTGCCAAAATCCGTAAAGAAGAGGAGGTCGGAGTGCGCCGTTGTTGCGAGGAAATGCGTTACGACGTCTTCTTCTTTTGTGGACATGTCGATAACACCAACGCCACCACGCTTTTGGAGCTTGAACTCCTCAGGATTTGTACGCTTTACGTAGCCGCCTTGGGTAAGCACGAGTACGGATTCCTCGTCTGCAACGAGGTCTTCTATAGAAATATTTTTCACACCCCCCTTCACAATCTTTGTACGGCGATCGTCTCCGTACTTCTCAGAGATTACCTGTAACTCCTCGCGGACAACCGCAAGAATATTCTTTGCTGAGGAAAGAATCTTCTGGAGGCGCTTTATAAGATCCTGTACTTCTTTGAGTTCGTCCTCAATCTTTTTGCGCTCAAGGCCTGCAAGCTTCTGGAGGCGCATGTCGAGAATGGCAGCCGCTTGGATAATAGAGAAGCCAAACTTCTTCTGAAGCTGCACAGACGCATCTGGCACATCCTTCGCCTTCTTGATGGTGGCGATAACCTCGTCAATATGGTCGAGCGCTTTTGAAAGACCGAGCAAGATGTGCTCACGCTCCTGTGCCTTCTTAAGCTCAAATTCAGTGCGACGCTTCACTACCTCCTTGCGGTGGCTGATGAAGCTCTCAAGCATGCCCTTTAGGGAAAGAGTCTCGGGAACCCCATCAACGAGCGCGAGCATGTTGTAATGGAACGTCGACTCGAGCTCCGTGTACTTATAGAGATTATTCAACACTGCCTGTGGGTGCGCACTGCCCTTCAACTCCACATTGATGCGGATGTCGGTTGTGGATTCGTCCCTCAGGTCCTTCACGCCCTCGAGCTTCTTGTCCCGAACGAGGTCTGCAATGCGGGTAATGAGATCCGCCTTGTTCACGCGGTAGGGAATTGAGGTGATGATGATTGACGTACCCTTCTTCTCCTCAACAATATCGGCTTCCCCGCGTACGACCACACCACCGCGGCCGGTGGTATAGGCGTGCTTGATGTCAGCCTGATTAAACGCAACAGCACCCAAAGGGAAGTCAGGTCCCTTTACATGGGTAAGGAGATCGTCGATGGTTGCGTCAGGGTCATCAATAAGGTGTGTGGTTGCCGCAACTACCTCGCGCAGGTTATGCGGCGGGATGTTCGTTGCCATACCAACGGCAATACCGAGCGTACCGTTCAAAAGAAGATTCGGAACGGCAGCCGGAAGCACCGATGGTTCCTGCTTTGAGCCATCAAAGTTCGGAGACCACTCAATAGTCTCCTTCTCAAGATCCTTGAGCATCTCGTCCGCAAGACGCGACATCTTTGCTTCGGTATAGCGGTAGGCAGCGGCCGGATCCCCGTCTATCGAACCGAAGTTACCCTGGCCCTGCACGAGCGGGTAGCGCGTTGCAAAGTCTTGCGCGAGCTTCACCATCGCGTCGTATACCGAACTGTCGCCGTGCGGGTGGTATGAACCGAGCACCTCTCCCACCACCGTTGCTGACTTGCGGAACTTAGCGGACGGCGTAAGTCCCGTCATGCGCATCGCGTAGAGGATTCGGCGATGTACCGGCTTCAATCCGTCGCGGACGTCAGGAAGAGCACGACTCGTTATCACGGACATCGCGTAGTCGAGGTACGACGCACGCATTTCGCCGACAATAGACTGATCAACCACGTTTATACGCGGTACAATCGGCTCCTCTGGAACAACTGCTTTCTTTGCCATGTACTAAAAAGGAATAACGGTCTTATTCGTCGCGTTTGCAGGCCCTACTTTTGCATCAAGCGTGGACGAGGTTCGGGTCTCGATTATCTGAAGTGCTGCTTCAGTACTTGTTGCATTGAATGCTGCCCCTGCAGCACCCATGAGATTGGAGAACGCAGATGTTGATTCCGAGATAGCCTTCGTTACCTCCCCGGTACCAGATCCATTCTCTGGAGTCGCTCCAGTTTTAAGCGCAAGCGTCCCTGAACTCGCGAGTGCTCCCATCCAGGTAACCGCAACGATTCCCGTGATGCCGGCGGCAGTTAAAACTGCAATGCGATGCCGCACATGCTCCGGCTTCTCCCGGAGGCGGTCGATGTGATCGATGATGCGTTCGGTAGCCATAGGGTTAGGGGGTTATCACGATGATAGCACCGTCTTTCTCTGCAGCATCCTTCTTCTTAAGGGTAAGCTTGTCTACCTTCTCAACGTCCTTGCTGTCGTCTCCAAGGAAGGCCTCAAGGGACTTTGCCTCGCCCATCCCCGACCAGTGCATTGGGATGATGATCTTCGGCTGCAGGGTAACTGCAAGCTTCGAGGCTTCAGCAGGTGAAAGCACACCCGCGCCACCCACTGGCACAAAGAGGACATCGATCTCGTCGATAGCTTCCCGCGCGTCATGAGAAAGCATCGGGTCTGAGAGCGCGCCGAGGTGTACGAGGGTCATGCCGTCAACGGTAATAGCATAGACGGTATTAATTGCGTCCAAAGCTCCCTTCACTGGCTGGTACTGACTTTTTGTGAGGAAGCCCTGGACCCTGACACCTGAATGTTCGTACTCGCCCGGCCCGTCGATAACAAATGGTTCCTTACCGCCGAAGGAGACCTCATCGGTTCCGTTCATGTCGGTGTGCTTTCGGGTTACGAGTGCGAGATCCGCACCAAAACGAACCGCAGGCAGCGAGCCTCCTTTGGATATAGGATCGAAGACGATCGTGAGGTCGCCTTGGGTGATCTTGAAGCACTGCCCGCCGTGGTGGGTGATGACCATGTTCCCTTCATTATACCGCAATTGTAGGGGAGTAGGTAGGGAGGTCAGGACTGTGCACAGGCCATACGCGTCGCAATAGAGGCTTGAGTGATACGGCTCTTATAGCGCGCGTTGGCCGCTGCGCGGAGAGCTGACCCATCTGGGTTCCTGCCGGTTCTTCCGGGTTGCCGACACCAGATTGGGTCAGCTCTTTCCCTTCTCGCCTGCCCTTTTGGGGTGGGTCTTTTTTTTACCATACTATTGACAATATGTATAGTATATGATAGTATTAAAGAGGATAAGGTATGCGCTTTTGCATCCTTCAGATTCTTGAAAGGGACTGCTCATGTCCGCCGAAAACACCCAGGACCACATCGACTTCGTCGCTGCCCACCCGGCCCAGTCCCTTCGGGGTCTGAAGGCGCCGCAGCTGGGCATCGTCCAGCCGGCCACCAACTGCTTCCGCTTCCTGGAAGGCGTTCTCGAGGAGGGTCTCCTCCTGAACGTCAATTCCTCGATGCAGACCCAGCCGCCGCTGTTCATCGGCAAACGCTACATCATGGTTGATTCGCACCAGCCGTGCGCGATCAACGAAGCCCACATCGTCCGGGCCGCCAGCATCCGCTGGGCCGGCAAGGACGGACAGCTTCCGCTGCTCCGGCAGCGCATGAAGGCCGACGATTCCGTTCTCGTGCACGTGGACACCAAGTTCGCCCGCACGAAGGGTACGACGTTCAAGGAGGCATTCTCCTCGAAGATCGTCACCGACGGCAGCGTCGTGACCAGCTCCAATTACCAGGACGAGATGCTGATCGGCCTCACCGACGGCGAGTCCATCGACATCCTGTACGCGGACGGCAACGTCCGCAAGCTGGCCAACACCGACGGCACGCTCGAGATCAAGAACCTCAGCACCGAGGATGTGGCTGACATCCGCATCCTGTACATCCGTCAGTCCCAAGCGCGCCTGCGCGAGGAGCTGAAGGGTGATCAGCGCACCCGCGCGGAAGACAAGCTCTACCACGAGCTCGTCGCCGTGCTGGCTGTGGGCGGCAAGCGTTCGCCCGCGGTCTTCGAAGCGGCCTACAAGCTGCTCGAGGACGACGGTGATCGCGGCCTGCTGGGCCGAGGTGTGCAGCAGCACGTCCTCGACGCACTGCAGCACCGGCCGGACTACGCCCTGCGCTTCAAGATCACCTGCGCCAAGCGCGGGACGGTCAACGAAGTGACGAGCACCCCGCTGCCGACGGTGTCGGCGACTCGATCCAAAGGCCCGCCGCCTGCACGCAAAGCCAAACTGGCCGCGCGCTCGCAGCGTGACCAGGCCGAACGTCAGGCCCGTCGGGGTTCCTCGGCCGACATGTCCCTCAAAGGCAAGTCGAACAAGAAGAAGTAAGAACCTTTAAGTCCTCTTAGGAGGCAGGCTCGGACCCACTCGGTCCGAGCCTTTTCCTTTTATTACGACATATCCACAGAGTATTGACAATATTTTGGGGTGTGTTAACTTACATCTGTTCAAGCCTGCATCAAGAGGAGAAACACCAATGCAGCGACCGCCGAACAAGTCCCTTGCTTCTGAGTTTTCCGCCGGCCTGATGGCCGCCATGATCCTGATCGCCCCGGCCGCCTCGCCGCCGACCATCGCCGCCGGCATCAACACCGCGGCCTGATCCCTGGGCGGCGCCGAGCGCACGCCTGCAACCCGCAATGGCTACGATGGAGGTGACCGACGTGACACCCTGACGAGCTTCAGTCAAAGGCTGAAGTAACACCAGGGCTCGTACCCGCAAGGGTCATAATCAGCAGCCCCCGCCTAATACGCGGGGGCTTCTTTTTTACCTATATATATGATAGCTTTTCCCTATCGCGAGCGCGTATACAAGCCGTGAGCGGGCTATCCCTGGCATACCGAAAGGCAGCTAGTACCCGTCACATATGAGCGCCTCGTATTCTAATCATGCCTGAAGAAACTCAGGCAACTGAGGAGCGCAAAGCTCCCCCAGTTGTCTCGACCGTTACTGTAGAGCCAGGACACCCCATGGAGGGGATGCTTGACGGTATTGCTACCCCGCCACGTGCTGGCGACCTTATCGAAGGAACTATCATCGAGCTCGTCCGCGGACGTCTCTATGTAGACCTTCCTCCGTTTGGTACCGGTATCATCTACGGCCGCGAGTACCTAAACGCCGCAGACGTTCTCCGCAAAGCGAACCCTGGCGATACAATCTCCGCAAAGGTTGTTGACGCAGCGGGACTTGATGGCTACATCGAGCTCTCTCTTAAGGAGGCTCGCCAGGCCGCTATCTGGAGCGAGGCTGAACTCGCTATCGCAGGACAGACCGTCTACACCCTTACCGTCGACGAGGCGAACAAGGGCGGCCTCATTCTCTCGTGGCAGGGCATCCAGGGATTCCTTCCGGCTTCCCAGCTCACCAAGGAACACTACCCGCGCGTTCCTGAGGGCGACAAGGACAAGATCTTCGGCGAGCTTCAGAAGCTTACCGGCCAGATGCTTTCGGTCCGCATCATTACAGCGGACGCGAAGGAGGGCAAGCTTATCTTCTCTGAGCGCGCAGGCGACGAAGAGAATGAGAAGGCATCGCTCATCGACAAGTACCAGGTTGGCGACGTTGTTGAGGGCGAGGTTACGGGAGCCGTTGACTTCGGTGTGTTCGTGAAGCTCGAGCAGGGTCTCGAGGGTCTCGTGCACATCTCTGAGCTCGACTGGGGTCTCGTTGAAGATCCACGCACTCTCTTTAAGGTTGGCGACAAGGTATCCGTAAAGGTTATCGAGGTGAAGGACGGCAAGGTTTCCCTTTCTGTAAAGGCTCTCATGGAAAACCCATGGAAGACCGCGAGTGACCGTTACCAAAAGGGTATGGAAGTATCCGGTGTCATCATCAAGTACAACAAGCACGGAGCTCTCGCCTCCATCGAGGAAGGTGTTGCAGGTCTCGTCCACATCTCAGAGTTCGCCTCCCCTGTGGAGCTTCGCGAGTCTCTCGAGCTCGGCAAGACCTACCCATTCTCCATTACCCTCTTTGAGCCAAAGGATCAGCGCATGACACTCTCCTACGAAGGAGCGAAGAAGGGAGCGAAGAAGTAACAAGCAAACAGACAACGCCCGGAACTTTCGTTCCGGGCGTTTTCGTTTGTATGCACGATTGAGTTTACGCTACCTTCCAAACGAAATAGGTAGACTTCCGTCTCTTCACTTCAACATAGCCATCAGCACAAAAGTACTTGAGCGGCATGGCCCACGAGAACTGGAACTCGATGTGGTCAACCGCAAGTCCGGGATAGGATTCGGCAGAATCGTTACTGCGTCTGCGCGGGCGGCGGATTTCTCGCACAAGTCCTTCGCCGGTGTAATCAACAAGACCGAGTTCCTCGTGGATCCCTCGTATCATCGCTGCCTTAGGTGACTCACCAGACTGGATCTTCTCGCTTACGCTTCGGCCGCCCTCTCTACGGCGGACCGTACCATTCGCGAATACCTGACGGTCTTCAACGAGTTCGTACAAGATGCCGTCGACCATGCAGGTGATACTCGCCTGCGAGTGCCGTGCTTGACGTCGCAGCATACCGCGCTTGATGAGAAGCAAAGACTCGCCGAGCCTAACCTCCTTCATCAGTTCTTGCGGGGTTTTCGTGTATCCTACACCCCAGTCTGCATAGTTCACGCCGTGGCGCTTCAACAAGGCTCGAAGCGACTTTAGGCTTTTAACCTTACAAGGTCCTGCCGGGACCTTCTTCTTTCGTTTGTTGCTGGTCACGTGTATCCCCCAAGCATTTGGAACAGTCCTGGCCGGAGTATGCAACTAATTGCCGCTTAGAGCAATCAACGGGTGTTCGCGTAGAGCATCGCCTTGTCGATGCCGTCCGTAACAAAAAGATGAGCGGCTTCAGCGGCCTTCTTCAGCGTCTTCTTAAGAAGCGCCTCTTCTGTAGGCTTGAACTTCCCGATGACGTGGTTAATTACCTTCTCCTCGCCTGACACTTTCTTGAGTTTTCCCTTGGGAGTCTGTCCTGCAATACCAATCTTCATTTGTGCGAAGTCTTTGGTCTTAAGTGCACGCATGATGCTTTCAGCACCTTTGTGTCCGCCCGCACCTCGCCCGTATGTCGTCATCTTAATGACACCAAGCGGCAGATCGAGATCATCGCGAATAACGAGGAGCTTTTTTGCGGCGGGCTTCGACTTCACAAGCGCGAGAGCGCTCTTGCCTGAGAGGTTCATATAGACCTCTGGAAGTACAACCTGCACCTTAATTCCATCTACCACACCTTCCGAGAGGAGCGCTTGTGCGGTCTTCTTTAGTTTGAACTCAGAGAGTCTTTCCTGGTGTGCAAATAATTCTGCTGTCATCCTTCCAGCATTGTGTCGGGTGTTCGCATATTCCCCGCCAGGATTCCCGAGACCGATGATAACGTGTGCCATTACATTGAATTGTACCAGGGAAAGAGCTATGCCGCGGCAGGGTGAGTGCCGCGGCATAAAAGGCCGTGAAAGATACGCTACGCGGCTAATTGCAGACTCAGGGTCGGCTGGGCGCCACGCTCGCGGATGATGTTCTCCGCACAGGTCAGGATGACCTTTCTCGCGAGACCGTTCGGGATAATGCCGCGGGCCCAATTGAGGACGTGGTCCTTGAATCCGGACTTCTCGGCGAGCACCGCGAGGAATTCGCCGGGATCATACTCGATGCCGGCCGCCGCCTCAACCATGGCCTTGAAGCCAGTCTTAGTTGCAGCAGATTCTGCTGCGTTGCGCACATCGAGCCGCATGTAGGTCGGTCGGTACGCTCGAGCAGCTTCCTGCGGTTCAGGAAAATCACGGAAGTAGTCGCGCACGAGATTGTCGAATAGCACGCAGATGAGTGTCTCACAGGTATCGCACATGGAACTTAGTATCCTTTCCGTAAGGAGGTGAATCTGCAGATGCTATAGCATCTTGCGATGTATGCAGCAAGGACGAACCATTTGTGCAAAAAGTTGACGTGAGATTTCATAGGAATACAATGCCCCCATGAACGTTCTTGGGACCGCGTTTCGTGAGATCATCACTTTCGTTGTCCTTGCTGTCGTCATCGTCGTCCCCATCCGCCTTTTTGTCGCGCAACCATTCGTTGTTGAAGGCGAAAGTATGTATCCAACCTTTGATAGTGGCGATTATTTAATCGTTGATCAGCTTTCGTATCGCCTGAGCGAGCCTAAGCGCGGCGATGTTGTGGTATTCCGGTATCCAAATGACGAAACTGTCTTTTATATAAAGCGCCTTATTGGTCTTCCAGGCGAAACAGTACACATCGAGCAAGGAAAGACTTTCGTAACGAAGACTGATGGCACCAGAATTGAACTTGATGAGTCCTATGTCGTCTCTGAAGACGCTACGTACACACTCGATCGCTCCCTCGGTACTGGAGAATACTTCGTTATGGGTGACAACCGACCAAAGAGCTCCGACTCGCGTACGTGGGGCGCACTTCCCGAGAGGGACGTCATGGGACGCGCATACGTACGGCTCTTACCGTTTAGTTCTATAGGGGTGTTACCAGGTGCTGTAACTGAAGTTCAATAAACAACTATGCCAACCACGCTTCTTCCTTCCGATGTTCTCAAGCGTGCGCACGCGATTGGCAACTACTACGGTTTTGCACCACTCTCAACCCTTACACATGCCCGCCGCGGCCAGAATGTGAAGGCTCCGTACCCGGACGGCTACGCGCTCGATACGCTCGATCCTGCCGCAAAAGAAGTTGTAGCGCTTTTGAAGCAGGTACGTGATTCGGGGATTACGCCGTCTGCTCTTCAGCCGCTTTTCTTCTGGCACTCAAACGCTGCTGCTGGCCGCCCCGCACCAAAGCAGATCGTCATCCAGTTCCATGTACTTGGTGTTGAGCACGCCATTGGCGACGCAGTGCTTATCCGCGCCGTGCGTGCCCTCATGCAGGACCTTACGAAGTCTGATCCTCATCTGAAGTTGAACAGCATGGGAGACAAGGAGACCCGTAGCCGCTTTGCACGCGAACTAACCCAATTCTTCCGCAAGCACGGACCGGTGCTTCCCGAGGAGTGTGTGAACTGCGCCAAGGATGGCGACATTCTCGAGGCTGCCCAAATGCTCGCACGCTCGAAAGAAGATTCTGAACATCTTCCGTCTCCAACCGATCATCTCTCCGAAGCGAGTCGCAAGCACTTTGAGTGCGTGCTTGAGTACCTGGAGACAACCGACACTCCGTACGAGCTCGCGCCCGATCTTCTTTCGCATGGCTCGTCATGGGCAGAGACGTGTTTCGATCTTTCGATACCCAACGGGAACGGGAACGTAAGTGCCTGGGGTTCTCGCTATAACGAGCTCGCTCGTCCATTCTTCAAGTCCGCCGTGCATTCAATTGGTGCTGTTATTCGTATCAATACAACAAATCGCGAGCCAATTGCACCCGTTAAGGAGCGTGCGGCGCCTCGTTTCGTATTCGTGCACATCGGAGACGAAGCAAAGCTCGAGAGCATGAAGATGGCTGACGATCTCCGCCGTGCACGCATCCCGATGACGCAGGCTATGGGCATCGCGTCCTTGTCTGAGCAGATGCGTCTCGCAGAGACTCATAACCCGCAATATCTCCTCATCATGGGACGCAAGGAGGCACTTGAAGGGAACGTAATCCTAAGAGAGCGCTCTACCCACACGGAGACGTTTATTCCACTTACGTCACTCATTGAGCGGTTGAAGGTTGTTGCATAAAAGGACGTTTAGGCACCCATCCTAGACAGGAAATACCTCAGTATGCTATGTTTCTGGTATGCAAAACGCCGTACGCGTAGAGGTCCGCCGCGCTAAGAACGAGAGCGCAGCTTCTCTTATCCGCCGTTTCTCCCGCCGTGGCCAGGGCCTCGGTCTCGTTCGTATGCTTCGAAAGCGCCGTTACTTCGTTCGCCAGAAGTCCAAGAACGTAGATCACGCTCGCGCCATGATTCGAGGAGAGCGCATTGCGGAATACAACGAGCAGGTGAAGCTCGGCAAGATCGATCCAGCCGCTCGAAAGACCCGCGGCCGCAAGTAGAACAACAAGCGCCTTCGGGCGCTTTTTGCTATATCCTATAGACATGCCCACAACGCTCGACACCCGCAACTTCACAAAGTCCCCTGTCCCGAAGTTTCCATACCAAGAGGCGCTCGCAGCAACCTTACCCGGTTGGGATATGTCTTTGGTGTTTGCCGGCTCCACCCGCGCACGGTCCATGAACATCAGGTTGCGCGGAAAGGACTACGTGCCAAACGTACTCTCGTACGAATCAGGCACGAAGTCCGGAGAGATTGTTATTTGTCTTCCGGTAGCGAAGAAACAGGCACCCGACTACGACATGACGTACACGCAATTCGTTGGGTTTCTCTTTATCCACGGATGCCTTCATTTGAAGGGAGAGCGTCACGGGGCTACAATGGAGCGTAAGGAACGCTTGCTCCTCAAGCGGTTTACTAGTCAGTCTAAAAAACGCTCTTCTTAATGTCCCGACGAATCGCTACCGGCATCGACATCGGCACGCACCAGACGAAAGTCGTGGTGGTTGAAGAGGTGCAGACGGAGACGGGACCTGAGCTCCATATCATCGGGACGGGTATAGCAGAGAGCCGCGGTATGCGACACGGGTATGTGGTGGACGCTGAGGATGCCGCAGAGAGCGTGCGCCAGGCACGCGCTCAGGCTGAACAGGTTGCTCGCGTCCCTATACGCCGCGGCTTCCTCGCCATTGGTGGAGTCTCTTTAGACGAGGTTCGAGCTACGGGCGAGACAATCATCTCTCGTGCTGATCAGGAGATTACAGACCTCGATCTTGAGAAGGTACTTGAAACCGCACGCGAGGCTGCAAGGCCAAGCTTCCTGAATCGCACTATTCTCCACGAGATTCCGGTTGAGTTTCGAGTGGACGGAGCAAAGTCACTCGGCGAGCCCATCGGCCTCAAAGGAACTCGCCTCACCGCGGATTATCTTTTCGTTACATGCCTCACGCAGCATGCCGAAGTCCTGACTGCTACCACCGAAAGTGCAAACATCGAGGTTGTTGATCGGATGGCGTCCCCACTAGCTGGCTCCTACGTCACCCTCACCAAGGACCAGAAGATGAAAGGCTGCGTGCTCGCCAACATTGGTGCTGAAACCGTGTCTATCGTTGTGTACGACGAAGGACTCCCTATTTCTGTAAAAGTATTCCCTATCGGGTCAACTAATATAACCGACGATCTTGCACTTGGATTTAAGGTTTCTCTTGAAGACGCGGAACGCTTGAAGCTCGGACGCCTCGGCGGCGCTATGTATCCGCGCAAGAAAGTGGACGAGATTGTTACGGCTCGTTTCCGCGCGATGTTTGAACTCATCGATAAGCACCTAAAAGTACTTGGACGTCGCGGCAATCTTCCTGCCGGCATTATTATCTCTGGAGGAGCCTCAGGACAAGGCTCTATTAGTGACATTGCAAAGGGCACGCTTAATCTCCCATCTCGTATCGCAGACCTTAAGGTTTCAAGCGACACGAAGGTGAAGGATGCTACCTGGGCCGTTGCGTACGGACTCGCACTCTGGGGCCTTACGGGTGACACGGAGACACCGAAGAAGAAAAGTGGGTTTGCAATGGGAGAATTCGCAACGTCGGTGCAGAAGTTTTTGAAACAGTTCCTTCCGTAGACAAGCGAGGTCCACTCTGTATACTCGCGATGTGTGCAGTGTGCAGGAATACATCAAACGAGATTTCCTAAGGAGGAAATAGGCCGGTGTCTTCTTCTACCGCGTTGCCGGAAACGTACGGGACCGTAGAACAGGAAAGCTGTCATGTTGGCGGTATAACTGAACAACTGTGAAGATGCTAGAAAAGTAGTCGCTCACCTTTTTCAAGGACTGCGTTCGAAGAAAAGCGGGTGGTAAAGCTAACTCACGTAATTAGAGGTAGCTCCATCCAAGCCTAAACCTGCTCACTCCACCTCTTTTTCGGGACCGACCTCAGCGTTGGTCCCGATTTGTATCCAAAATGGTCCTGTTTTTACAGCACGTTTCCGATTTTTGTCAGTATTTGCATGCTCGATTTGCCTGGTATGATGAGGCAGAACTTATTAGGGGACCATTTAACAGCTCCATATGTCAAAGCGAGTAGAACCAGAAGTCGAGACGTTCGCCAGGATACGTGTCGTGGGAGTCGGCGGCTCCGGCTGCAATGCCGTGAATCACATGGTTAATTCCAAGGTGAAGGGTGTTGAATTCATTGCCGTTAACTCAGACGCACAGGATCTTCACCGCTCCCTCGCGAAGCGGAAGATTCACATCGGGAAGAACCTAACCCGTGGGCTCGGTACCGGTATGAACCCGGAACTCGGCAAGCGTGCTGCTGAAGAGACTCGTCAGGAGATCCAGGAAGCACTCCAGGGCTCGGATATGGTCTTCATCACCTGCGGTATGGGTGGCGGCACTGGCACCGGTGCAGCACCAGTTGTAGCGAGGATCGCAAAGGAAATCGGTGCACTCACCGTCGCAGTTGTTACTCGCCCATTCATGTTCGAGGGCATGCACCGCAAGGAGCTCGCTGAGCGAGGTCTCATGGAGCTCAAGAAAGAAGTGGATGCGTTTATCGTTATCCCTAACGACAAGCTCCTCTCTATTGTTGAGGCACAGACCAGCGCGAAGTCTGCATTCGCTATGGCCGACGAGATTCTCCGCCAGGCCGTTGAGGGTGTCTCTGACATCATCACTACCCCAGGAGAGATCAACACCGACTTCAACGACATCAAGGCCATCATGGAGGGCGCGGGTCCCGCACTCATGGGCATTGGTATTGCAGATGGCGACAGGCGTGCACAAGACGCAGCCGCTCAAGCGGTTAATTCCCCACTCCTCGACGTCTCTATCACGGGCGCGAAGGGTGTCCTCTTCGTTGTCGCTGGTGCAGACGATCTCGGTATCCTCGAGGTTCAGGAGGCGGCGAAGGTTGTCTCAGATTCTGTTGATCCAACCGCCAAAGTTATCTTCGGTATTATGCGCGACGAGAAGCTTAAGAAGGGCCAAATCCGCATCATTGTTATCGCAACCGGTTTCCCTGAGGGCGACAATGGAGACGGCAGCCAGGGCGGTATCGAGCGTTCCCTCTTTGCAATGCAGCCTGATGAACAAGAGGAGACCCGTGGAAAGATCTACAACGAGATAGGACGCCGCGAGGAGCCAGCACCTGCACCACTCCCTGAGCCTGTTGTTGAAGAGCCAAAGGTTGAGAAACGTCGCGAGGAGCCTCTCGTAACTGCCCAGCCGCAACGGCGTGAGGAAGCGGTCACAAAGACCGTCACCCCGCCTTCCGCACAACAGAACGCTACCGAGGACGAAGATGAAGCATGGGGCGCTATCCCCTCCTTCCTCCGTAGGCACAAGAAGTAGATGAGATGAGCAAAATCCCCTGGAGCTAGCTCCAGGGGATTTTGCTATACTCCTTCTATGAAAGACCTCATCATCATTGGCGGCGGACCGGCGGGCGTCGCTGCCGGCGTGTACGCCGCTCGCAAGCGCCTCAAGACAGTACTTATCGCAGAAGAGATTGGCGGACAGTCTACCGTCTCAGAAGGAATCCAGAACTGGATTGGTACCGTAAATATTAGTGGAGATGATCTTAAGAAATCCTTCAAGGAGCACCTTGAGGCCTACAAGCAGGATGTACTCGAGATAGTGGAAGGAGATCGTGTGGAGAGCCTCTCGAAGGCTGAGGGAGGGTTTACGGCTACTACACGCGACGGCAAGACCTATACTAGCCGCTCTGTTCTTTTGGCCTCTGGTGCCGGCCGAAAGAAACTTCTCGTACCGGGCGCTGAGAAGTTCGAGAATATGGGTGTTACCTACTGCGCATCGTGTGACGGCCCCATGTTCTCAGGACAAGACGTTGCCGTTGTGGGGGGCGGGAATGCCGGCCTTGAGACCGCAGCCCAACTTCTTGCATACGCGAAGTCTGTGACACTCATCCATCGCCATGCATCCTTTAAGGGTGATGCGATAACGGTTGAAAAGGTGCTCGCACACCCGAACATGAAAGCGGTACTCAACGCGGAACCTGTAGAGGTGCTTGGCGACAAGTTTGTTTCGGGACTCACCGTTAAGGACCGAACAACAGGAGTCGTTACCGAGCTTCCGGTTACGGGCGTCTTTGTTGAGGTTGGGGTTATACCGAACACGGATTATGCGAAAGACCTCGTTGATCTTGATGCGGTTGGACGCGTTATAACAGATCCCCGAAATCAGCACACATCCGTGGATAGTGTGTGGGCTGCCGGAGACTGCACCGACGAACTCTATCACCAGAACAACATCGCGGCCGGAGACGCCGTGAAAGCACTTGAAGACATCTATCAGTGGCTCATGAAGCACTCCTAAAAAAGAAAGAACCGCATCCTTAGATGCGGTTCTTTCTTTAGCTAAAGGGGGCTTATGCAGCCTCCTCCTCGCCAGCCGGAGCAGCCTCTGCAGGTGCCTCCTCCATGCCCTCAGCTGGTGCGACAGGAGCTACCTCCTCCTCGCCACCGACCATAGGGTCCATCTGTGTGTCATCAGTCATGTTGTTTTGTGTGAACGACCCTGTAAGGACCTAAAAGGCCCAAAAACAAAGCCATCCAAGATATTGGCTGGCAATTCGACCTATATATGAAGTTTAACAGAGGCAGGGGTTAAAAGGAAATGAATTCCTACCCCCTATTCATGTCCCAAATGAGACTCGCAACGTTCCTTGGCTTCCCTTCAAACGGCAGATGATGGTTATCGAAGAACGGCATACTGTTGCACTCAAGGATGCCGCATCGCTCTTGCTCCTTCCAGGACTTGTTCATGTCGCCGATTATGAAGTCGAGACCCACCATCTTGGTGTTGAGCACTCTCGCTACCTCCTCAAAGAGCGCGATGTTGTCCGGGTGCGTCTCGTCCGTAACATCACAGGTTGTTCCTCCGACACTCCAATTAATCTTCTGATGCAGCGTTGCACGCGCGCCTTCTGGAAGGATGCTCTCAAATGTAAGTCCCTGCCACGCGAGTTCTTCCTTTGCAAAATTGTCGAGCTTCATGTGATGGAAATAGGGTCCTTGGCGTCCCGGGTGCTTATTCGCATCTGCAACGAGCTCGGCTATAGTGCTGACGCCATTGCCCACAACATGCGGCTGATCCCTGCGGAGTGCCGCAGCAAACTTCCCATCCACAACCGTTGCGCGATATACGGCGCCAACTAACTCTTCTTCTATAACAACCTTCGGTGCGATTTCCTTCGCAACGTTGAATCCTCGTTCGAGTTCCTTCTCGTTCGTTATGTGAAGCACCGTATGGCGGGATGCAGATCCAGAGAACGGTTTTGCAATAACAGGTGGTGTGAGTGTCGCGAAGAGCTTCTTCGCGTCTTTGAGGTTTGATACGGCACCTCCCTTTGCAACCGGGAGTCCGAGCTTCCGGAACTTCTGTTTGAGAACCGCCTTGTTGTCCATCCATGGCACACGCTCAAGATCAGAGTTCCCAGGCATGGGGATGCCTTCGTACGCTATCTCAAGCCCGTCTGGATACGTAGCAACGAATATGTTGCGCGGCAATCCAAACAGGCGAAATTCAGCGACTTCAATACCTCGTTCCTTTGCTTCGTTCCAGAGCATAAGCGCAAGCAACTGCGTATCGTTATCCGGTTCCGATACGTTCCTTGCCCACCTAAGCCGCATAAGACCCTTCAGTATCTTTGGTGTAACTTTGCGTTCAATGCCATACACCAGTCGTACAAATCCCCGAAGAAAGGGATTTGGTTGGGAGAAGGGCGCCATTATCTCGTCCACGACGATACTTATATACGTAACCTTGTGAAAGATTGCTCCGTCTCCACACTCAGCACACTCTTTCGGCTTTGGGAGAGACATTGGCATGATTGGCACAGTATATCGTATCTAGGCTCTCTGTGAGACTTCATGAAGTCTTCAGAACAGTTCATATACAGTCGGATGAGCTCTGTTCATTTACATAGGGGGAAATATCAATGGAGACGCCGAGCTTGGGGTATGTTGGCGTCTTTGATGTCGACGGCACCTTAATGACCGAGGCCATGAAGGATGGCACGGCAGCGCCTGAAGCGCTTGCCGCCGCCCAATTCGTGCGTGATTACGTCGACGCAAACGGCACATTCACGGTTGCCTCAGCGCAAACCGCGGAAATGCTAATGTCGAACGAATACCACACAACATCAGTTCATAACGGCTTCAGCCGGCCTCGCCCACTCCTTGGGGGAACGCCGGGAAGACGATACTACCTGAAGCCGGAAACGATTGCATGTCGTGTGCCGTTCACGGATCCGAAAGCGATCATGAGTATGGGAACCGGCTGTTATTTCCTACAGCCTGAGGAGTGGTACCGAGAACGTCGCTCATACAAGCGACGGCTTGGCATTAATTGGCGCGCGCATGCGCTCAACTTCATACGACTCATTCGTAATCCACTCCTGGAAGACTACCGGGACTATCTCGCGCCCATCGAGTTCGAAGAGAACTACCGGGCAGCGAGAACGGACGTGATGCCTCTTGAGTATCGCATTCAGTTCCAGTTCCAGAATCGGGCAATCAAAGATCGCGTTAAGAACGATATCCAAACAGCCCTACTTGGTTTGCAACAGATTGCAAACCTCTCCGGTATTACGGTTGAGAACAATAATTCGCTCGTTGAGGAGTTTGGAAACATTCACCAAAACTTGCGGATTGTGGACGAGAGCGATGAAACTATCGAAAAGTTTCAGTTCTATCTCATGCCGCGGTATGCATCGAAGGAAGAAATGGTGGACGAGACACTCGCAATTCTCTCCCGTGGAGAGATGATCGAGGATCTCCTCATCGCTGGTGACCAAGTTCCTGACCTTCGGGCTGGGTGCTACGCCGGGCGTGCACTACGCGCTACCTTCCTGCTTGTGGGTGATTCCCCACTTGCGCCGTATCTCGATCGTAATGATTCTCGTTTCGGACTACGGCATGTTGGGGAGAGCCTTCGATTCATAACGGACAACCTGAACCCAACTGGTCGTGCGGGCTTTGAGATGCTCGAGCGAGCAGGCGTGCCGATGCGAATGTTCGTGAATGGATCAGTGGCGTACCCGGGGCTCTCAGCCCCGGAAACCATTGCTGCATTCTTGAAGGATCGCAACAAGCCAACGTTGTACTAGACCTTCTAAGGGCGCCCGCGAAAGCGAGCGCCCTTTTTCTTTGGCGGAGAGGGGGAGATTCGAACTCCCGATACCTTTCGGTATGCCGGTTTTCGAAACCGGTCGTTTCAACCACTCACGCACCTCTCCCTGTGTTGGAACCCCTGCATCCTATCAAGAGAAGCAGTAAATGATAAGGGTCGGCTTAGAGGAGCAAATACGTCACGTATGCAAAATACAGAAGCACAAATAGTATTCCTTGCCATCGATCGATGTGCCCGCGCTTGCCAAGGAAAAGCGCAACAAATAAAAAGAGTGTCGCAGCAATCATCACGAGCGCATCGACCACGAACCCATCACGTACCGGCAAAGGCGCGATGACCGAGCTTACGCCAAGTACAAGGAAGACGTTGAAAATGTTTGAGCCAATAACGTTGCCAACGGCAATATCTACTTGTTTACGCCACGCGGCGACTACAGAGGTTGCGAGTTCAGGAAGCGAGGTACCAATCGCAACTACCGTAAGTCCGACAACAGCTTCGGAGAGTCCGGCCAGTGTCGCGAACGATACCGCTTGATCTACGAGTAGTCGCCCGCCCGCAACAAGTCCGACAAGTCCGACAACGGTGTAGAGCACCGCGCGCCTTCTCGGGAGCGCTTCACTATCATCAATCTCAATTGCACTCGAGTCGCTTTTAACGAGCGCGATGATATAAAACATAAATATCGCAAACAATCCGAGCAACACGATGCCATCAGTCCGTGTAATAACGTCGATAACCGCACCGTCGAGAAGCCGGTCACTACCCACCACAAGCACAAGCACGCTCGCAAGGAGCGCGAGTGGTATCTCCCACCTCACCGTACTCGACTTTACCGACAAACTGCAGATAATAGCCGACGCACCGAGTACGAGCAGGATGTTTGCGATATTCGAACCAACGACGTTCCCTACCGCAAGTCCCGTGGCACCAGAAAGTGCCGCGTAGATATTCACGGAAAGTTCCGGCATTGAAGTCCCGAACGCCACTACCGTAAGACCTATAACAAGGGGCGAGATTCCATACCTTCGCGCTATAGAGGATGCCCCCTTCACGAGCCAATCGGCCCCGAGTATTAAGATGAGGAGCCCAATGAAAAGTAAGGCAAGCGATATGATAAGTCCCATATATTCACGGAGTATAAGGCATTACAACGTTTGAAGCTCGCTAGAAAAGTGGTACAGTGCCTTCCGTAGCAAAGTGCTACAAGAAAGGTCCCATCGTCTAACGGTTAGGACGCCCGCCTTTCACGCAGGAAATCGGGGTTCGATTCCCCGTGGGATCACAATGTTTTTGTGCTTATTTTAAGCCACGTCATGACGGTACCCAATTAGTCATTGGAACCTGATACAATATCGCTATGAAAATCCTTGTTGCCCATTCCAGCAATTACGATTACCAGACCGAGCTGTACGAGCCTCTAAAGCAATCAGCGCTCGCAACGGAACACACCATTATCTTTCCTCATGACGAGGAGAATCTAGAGATTGAGACGAATTCTCAGATCCCGGATACAGACCTTATGATCGCTGAAGTCTCATACCCTTCCACGGGTGCGGGTATAGAAATAGGCTTGGTACAAGCAGCGGGCATTCCGACATTCTTCGTATATAAGACTGGCACAACCCCTTCTTCTGCACTCAAATTCATCAAAGGAAAGCTCATTGAGTACACAGACTCATCTGATCTGGTTTCCAAGATAGAAGCAGAAATGGCTAAAGGTTAGTCTTCTCCAAGGGGACCCCTCAAACGTTAGCCAGGTATTAAGCTCCTGCACGGGCTCATTCCAATTCTCGCTAACGTGGGTCACACTCTTGACTATTTATATACTATATGGTACGGTTTAAATACCGTACTGATGGGCCGATATTCGTTAAAAGCGATTACGGGAGAAAACCAAAGGGCGGAAACATGGAAGGACTTTGAAAATGAGTGCAAGGATTTGGTTGAAAACCACCACCTCGAGCGCCCTCGTCACCACCGAAGGAAAGTCGCGCAGCCAACTCGGCACCGACGGACCTGATGTCGATACCGACCGGGTGAGTGGCGAAAACTTCGTTCCCATCTACGCCGACATCATGGATCCCTCGGCAGTGCTTCCGACCGTGGCTCGCGAGCACATCAAGCGCGTGACCTACGAAGGGAAAATCCATGAGGGCTTCCGCAAGGATGGCCTCTACAGGCACAAAGGGGCCACACTGCGTGTCGAGACCTACAACGACACCCAGGGCGGCTTCGGCGATGGCCCCGCGATTGCGGTCCGTCACCAGAACATCTCAATCAGCGGCGGCAGTATTCGCACGGTCAAGGAGATTTATGACCGCGTTCGTACGGGCGAAATCACCATCGACCGCAACTGGAATCGCTTTCAGCATGAGCTGGATCGCGAAGCCTCGGCTGTAGCCAACTAGACTCAACCCGATTTAGTCACGGGAGCCCCGCCGCCATTAACTTGGTTGCGGGGCTACTTCTTTATCTAGAGACCGTCCATACACCAGCCAAGTATTGAGTTCAGATACTAACTGATTCCAATTCTCACTAACGTGGGGTCACCAACTGCAAAAACATTCCAGCCGTACCCACTTACGGTACTAACTCCGTGTACACAACCAGCCGACCGTCATACGTCTTCTCTTCCTGGAGCCATTCACCTGTGCAGGTGATGAGATTAAGTAAACTGCCGTCAGCACGAGTGAAGAGATCGTCAGGAGCTGCGTTGTGCGGATAGATCACCATCTCAACTACTCTAAAGCGCAAAGTCTCACCAGAGACGGTTTCAACGAGCACCTCGTCACCAGCTTGAAGCTTCTCGAGGTTCTTGAAGACTCCTGAACGACCGAGTGCATTATCCAAGTGTCCTGCAACAACGGCACTCCCGCGCTCGCCAGGTCTCGCGCCCTCTTTAAACCACGCAATACCCGTTGATGATGTGGGGCTTCCCATATTTCCCGCTCGCGTGCGTCCGACAGATTCAACCGATGCATCAACATCAAGTACTGGAATCATGAGACGAGCCGGGGTGTCTGGCGTAAGAACAACTTTCTGACTTGGTTCAGTACTGATGGGCGCGTTGAGATAGTACATTCCCGCAGCAAGTGCGATTAGAGTGGCCAGGCCAATGAGAATGAGTAGGGAGTATCGAGTCATGGTGTAGGTATCGCAAGAACAGCGGAACGAATCCCGCTGCCTTGCGAACGTCCAAAGACGCTTAGCGTACTGCGCGACGCGATGCGAGATAGATGCCGATACTGGCAATCATTGCTGCTGCAATAAGTGCGAACATGAGCGTCAAACCCTCTCCACCAAGTCCCGTATTCGGGAATCCGGTAGAGTCGCCGAGCACACTACCGCCCGTGTTGTCGTCGCTAGCGCCGAGAACCTCTCCTTGATTGTTGTTAGAAGAGCCTCCCCCGCCGCCACCACTACTGCCTCCTCCGCCTCCAGAGCTTCCTCCAGAAACAGTACCGCCGAGGGTGCTGCCGTCGGAGACCGTTCCTCCAAGGGTGCCGCTTGAGCCCCCTCCAGAAACCGTGCCCCCAAGCGTCCCATCAGAGTCGTCAGTCACAGTGCCCCCAAGTGTGCCGTCTCCACTATCAGTAGTGTCAGTCGTTTCTCCAGACCCTGTAAGGGTTCCAGTTATTTCAGACTGTGCCGCCGCAGTGCTCCCAACAAAGAGGAAGGAGAGCGCTCCAAGGGGAACCATTTTTAAGAGTTTTTCCATAGTGTCAGTCGGTTACTGTGCCACGACCGGAGTGCTACGGATACCATAGCTCGTGATGTACGAACCGTTATTCGTGCCGGACGGGATGCGCACTTCGACCAATACTGCTACCTGAAGACCTGGAAGGAGGGGGTTAAGATCCTCAACCATGCGGAGGTCTGCAGAATATACGTTAGCAGCCGTTATGCTTACCGTTGCGCCATTGTTATCCGCCTGTTCAGACGAGATGCGCATGTTGTTTGCTACCGGAAGCATGTCGTTACCGCTCATCCAATTAGCGAAACGGAACGCTACATTCTGCTCATCGGTTGGTACCGTTAGGTTAAAGCGGTATGACCACCCATCCGCATAGTTGCCCGTTGCTTGTCCGTCAGTGTCGAGTGCGTTCACTGAATCAACCGTGAGCTCACCTTCTCCAGGGACTGCCTCTCCATCACAAGTCTCATTCCATACAATGATGAACGTATCTTCCTGTATGTTCTGAAGTGTAATGGACGATGTTGTCGCCATTGTTCCATTCTCAGCCTCTTCAATTGAAGAACCCGATGTGTAGCCCTGGAACGCGTACGGCGCACCATCTTCAGTACAACTCATCGCTACGGTCTCGTCATCAACAACCTCGTAGGTTGTGTATGACGAACCCTCTTCCATAGGATTAGTCATAGCCATGTAATCGTTTCCAGGATTGAGCTCGTATGAGCCACCACCCGCTGGTGCTCCCTCTGGATTCGTTGAGGACGAAACCATGTCGAAGCCCGTGCTCTGTGTGGACGATGCTGTTGCAGGCTCACCATCAACGTACTTGAGGATGGTTACGTGTACCATTTCTGGCTCGTTAGGAATCGAACAGTCGTCATTCCATACAATTACGAACTTATCCTGCGTTAAGTTGGTGAACGCTGGTGCCGTAGGGCTCGGTGTTCCAGCCGCTGCTTCTTCGTACGTGTTGCCGGTCGTGTAGCCTATAAGAGCGTACGGCGCACCACCCTCAGTACAGGTGGCGTCCACATTCTCCCCGCTCACATCCTCATTCGTGCTGTAGGACGATCCTTCTGCCATCTCAGCAGTCATGGCTTGATAGTTGTTTCCTGCATCAAGAGCGTAGGTGCCTGAACCAGGAGTCTGACTCGGCTGTGCCCACGAAGACATCATCGGGAACGAAAGCCCCTGCGCATTCTCGGTAGTTGCTCGCTCGCCCTCGACGAACTTAGTAATAGTGACGGTGTGCGTATCTTCAGGAATAGCTTGCGCATTTACTCCGGAAGAATGCATCGCGAATCCGCCAAACATAAGTCCCAGCATCGCAAGCGAGGCTGTTGACTTTGTCGTTAACTTTTTAAGTGTCTGTATCATGATATATACGGGTCAATTGATAAGTTGTATCTAGTACATGGCGACGAAACGAGAGACTCGTCACGTCATGAGCGCCCATCGCTCAGTAGGAGTACCCTAGCAACATAGCGATGTGTTACCGATGAACGTAAAAAAGAAGCACTGCAGCGGTCAGAGCGCAACGCTACACAGAATTTCATCTGCGCCTCATTAAAATTATGGATACTGCAGTAATGACACGCGGCTCCAAGCGCTTTATATACAACGCGCTATACTTGACGTATGAATCAAAAGATTGAGACATCGAAAGGGGCACGTCGGATACACGACTATTTCTTTCCTCATGAAAGGAACAAGTATAAGCCTCACTTCTTTAGTCTCTGGTCGCTAGGAGTTATTCTGCTCGGCATTGTTGTACTGCATGCGATTTATTTCGTTGAAGTACGGTATGTGTTCAAACAAACAGATTTTCTTGCCGCGGTATTGCCAGGTGTACTCACGAGTCTGACGAACAACGATCGTGCAAACGAGGCACTTCCTCCCGTGATACACGACCCGGAGCTTGCGAGGGCTGCGCAGCTTGCTGTAAACGACATGGCCACCAATGGGTACTTCGCACACAATAGTCCTGACGGAAAAACTCCCTGGTACTGGCTCCAGCAAGTAGGGTATCCGTACCGGTATGCGGGCCAGAACTTGGCTGTTAATTTTAGTGACTCCCGTGATGTGCAAAACGGTTGGCTAAATTCCCCTACCCATCGAGCGAACATACTGAAACGCGAGTACACGCGAATTGGTATAGCCGTCGCGGTTGGAACGTATAAAGGAAAGGAGTCAACATTCGTTGTTCAGTACTTTGCGACACCAGTGAGTGCAGCGCAGTCTGCTGCACCGTCTTCGACTGCAGCCGTAGATGATCCACAGGCTCGCGAAACCGAACCTCAACGCATTACTTCTCAACCTACCCCCAAGCCGTCTGTCCTATCTGCAACAGATGATCAGGTAACAACAATGATTACTCCTGCAGCAACAGCTACTCCGGTTGTTGATGCCTCAACACCTGTGCCTGCTATAGAGATTGGTGCTCCAGAAGAAAGCAGTTACTTTGCACATATAGCAACGTCGCCACATCGAGTACTTATTGTTCTCCTTTCGTGTCTTTTGATTCTTACTATTACGGCACTTGCTTTGGGTACTGGTATGCATCTGCGCCACCAGTACGTTGAAGTTATGGGAGGCGGGCTTGCTCTTTTCATTATTATTCTCAGCGTTCTTCTCTATCAGGTTAGCCGTGAGAATACCGTTGAGATTTCAGAAGGGGCAGGTTCATTTCAAGAGCAAGCGAGTCTGAATCTAGAATAATGTAATCGTACTCACATACCGGTTGACAAAATAATACGATTGTAGTAATCTTTAGGTATCAACGTAGCGCTGAGTAAGTAGTACGGAAATCGTAGTTTCGATATCCAGCCTCATTGATACTTACTTAGGTGCGCTCAACAAAACATCGTATATGCAGCAGGGAACAATTGCAGGACTTACCGATAAGGGGTTCGGCTTTATCCGCATCGAAGGAGCAGCGAAGGATCTTTTCTTCCACTCTAACGAGCTCGTGAACGTCAACTTTGACGATCTT